>NZ_JBEYIS010000001.1:0-263606 GCF_040635975.1 Streptomyces sp. NPDC006798 | reverse complement strand
ACCCACGGCAACACACCATCCGACACCACCACCGGCCCGGACACGCCCGAGCCATCGGTGTCCACCGCCTCCGGCGCCTGCTCCACAATCAGATGGGCATTGGTTCCACTGACCCCGAAAGCGGAGATTCCGGCCCGGCGCGGGCGCCCGGCCTCCGGCCACGGCCGTTCCTCGGTCAACAACTCCACGGCACCGGCCGACCAGTCGACATGCGGGGTCGGCTCATCCACGTTCAAGGTGCTCGGCAGCTTCCCCTTGCGGAGCGCCATCACCATCTTGATCACACCGGCTACACCCGCCGCAGCCCCCAGGTGGCCGATATTGGACTTCAGGGAGCCGAGCCACAACGGCCTGTCCTCCGGCCGGTCCTGTCCATAGGTGGCGAGTAGTGCCTGCGCCTCGATCGGGTCGCCCAGCGTCGTCCCCGTACCATGCGCCTCCACGACATCGACCTCGTCCGCCGACAGCCGCGCATTCGCCAACGCCTGCCGGATCACCCGCTCCTGCGAAGGACCATTCGGCGCCGTCAACCCATTACTCGCACCATCCTGATTCACCGCCGAACCACGAACCACCGCCAACACCCGATGACCATTCCGACGCGCATCCGAAAGCCGCTCCAGCAGCAGAACGCCGACGCCCTCACCCCAGCCGGTGCCGTCGGCGGCGGCGGCGAATGCCTTGACCCGGCCATCGGGGGCAAGGCCGCGCTGCCGGCTGAACTCGGTGAAGACCCCCGGGCTCGCGATCACCGACACTCCGCCGGTGACCGCGAGGGCGCACTCCCCCTGGCGGAGTGAATGCACCGCTTGGTGGAGCGCCACCAGGGACGACGAACAGGCCGTGTCGACGGTGATCGCCGGGCCTTCGAGCCCGAGGAAGTAGGCCAGCCGGCCGGAGATCACACTGGTCATCTTGCCGGTCATCAGCAGGCCGTCCATACCTTCGGGGGCCTGGTGCAGCGGTGTGCCGTATTCGAGCGAGACGGCGCCGACGAAAACGCCGGTGCGGCTGCCGCGCAGCCCGCTCGGGTCGATACCCGCCCGCTCCACGGCCTCCCACGCGGTTTCCAGCAGCAACCGCTGCTGCGGATCCATCGCCGTCGCCTCACGCGGGCTGATCCCGAAGAACCCCGCGTCGAACTCGGCGGCATCCGCCAGAAACCCCCCCTTGGTGACATACGACGTACCGGGACGGTCCGGATCGGGGTCGTACAGCCCCGCCACATCCCAACCACGATCCGCCGGGAACCCCGAAAGTGCCTCGGTCCCGGACGCCACCAGATCCCACAGTTCTTCCGGGGATCCGACGCCTCCCGGCAGTCGGCAGCCCATGCCCACCACGGCGATCGGCTCGTCCCGGGCCGTTCCCGTGACCACGAGTCCGGCATCGGTGTCGGCATCGGCCGCGTCGCCGAGCAGTTCACCACGCAGATACCGTGCCAGCACCACCGGTGTCGGATGGTCGAAGACCGCCGTCGCGGGCAGCCGCAGGCCGACGGCCTCCGTCAGACGATTGCGCAGGACGATCGACGACTGCGAGTCGAAGCCCAGCTCCCGGAAGGTGCTCTCGGGTCGTACCGCCGACGCTCCGGTGTGCCCCAGTACGGCCCCGGCGTGAGCCCGTACGACCTCCAGCAGCTCACGCTCCGCATCGATCAGGGATTTCCCGGCGAACCTCTGCCCGGCTGTCGATCCGGCGGCGGTACGCCGGGTGATACGAGGGCGCGCCGAGGTCTCCGCCGTGGCCGACGAGGTGTCTGCCGTGGTGAGCTCGGCGGGGTCGACGGGGCGTAGGGCGAGGTTGTCCACGGAGGCGATCGGGGCGCCTTCGGGATCGGCCAGCTCCACGGCGAACGAAGCCCGGCCCGTCGGCGTCAGCCGTACCCGGGCGTGTACGGCCCCGGTCGCATGCAACCGGACACCCGACCAGACGAACGGCAGCCCCAACGAAACGCCGCCCACGATCAGTCCGGCGTGCAGCGCCGCGTCCAGCAGCACCGGATGCAGACCGAACCCCGCCACCTCCCCCTGCCGCTCCTCCGGCAACACCACCTCGGCGAAGACCTCCTCCCCCACACGCCACACCCCCCGCACACCCTGGAACTCCGGCCCGTACTCGTACTCCTCGATCTCCATGGGCACTGCCCCGCTCGGAGGCCAGATCCGCGCGTCCCACGACGTCGGCACCGAGCCGTCCGGGGCGAGTGTGCCCGTAGCGTGCCGGGTCCACGGCCCCCCGGAGTCCTCGCCGTCGGGCCGGGAGTACACGCCGACGGGGCGCCGCCCGCTGTCGTCGGGCTCCCCCACCTCCACCCGCAACTGCATCCCCGCACCATCGGGCAGGATCAGCGGCTCCTCCAGCGTCAACTCCTCGACACCGTCGACACCCACCTCGTCCCCGGCCCGCAGCACCATCTCCACCAACACCGCACCCGGCACCACCTGATCGGACAGCCAGCCGACCGACGCCGTTGACAACCGCCCCGTCAGCACCGCCGCGTCCGAGCCGCCCAACTCCACCACCGCACCCAACAACGGATGCCCCGACACTCCCTGACCCACCACACCCACATCCCCCACCCCACCCGACCACTCCAACCAGAACCGCTCACGCTGGAAGGGATAGGTGGGCAGATCAAGGTGCGTAGGCCGATCCGCCGGATAGAACACCGACCAGTCGGCCGACGTCTGCATATGGGTGGCGGCGAGGGACGTCAGAAGCCGCTGCCAGGTGTCGTCGTCACGGCGGAGCGTGCCGGTGACGGTGACTCGAAGGGATTCCGCGTGGTCCTCGGCGGTCTCCTGCACCGGATACGTCAACACCGGATGCGGACTCGCCTCTACGAACAGACTGTGACCGCCGTCCAGCAGAGCCCGGGTCGCAGCCTCGAAATCAACGGTCGTGGCCAGATTTTCATACCAATACCCGGCATCCATCACCGTGCTGTCCGGCATGGGACCACCGGTATGACCGGTGACGGAGGAGTAGAACGCGACGGAGGCGGGCCGGGGCCGGACCGGGGCCAGCAACTCCAGCAACCGGTCCTTGAGGATTTCCATATGGGGGGTGTGGGAGGCGTAATCCACCGGGACTCGGCGTGCCCTGATCTGTTCGCCCTCGCAGTGCGCGAGGAGTTCGGCCAGGGCGTCAGTATCGCCCGCGACCACCGTCGACGACGGACCGTTCACCGCCGCCACGAACACCCGACCAGCCCAGCTTTCGATCAGAGCCGAGGCGTCAGACCTGGACAGAGGCAGGGAGACCATGCCACCGGATCCGGCCATCGCGGCAATCGTCTGCGACCGCAGCGCCACCACCCGCGCGGAATCCTCCAGAGACAGCACACCCGCGATATGCGCGGCCGCGATCTCCCCCTGCGAATGCCCCACCACAGCATCCGGCACCACACCCAAGTGCTCCCACAACCGCGCCAGCGACACCATCACCGCCCACAGAGCAGGCTGCACAACATCCACCCGATCCAACCCCGGAACACCATCAACACCCCGAAGAACACCGACCAGATCCCAACCGGTAAACGGCTCAAGAGCCACCGCACAAGCCCGCAGATGTTCGGCGAACACGGGCGAGGACTCCAACAAACCCACACCCATACCCACCCACTGCGCCCCCTGCCCCGGAAAAACGAAAACCGTACGCCCCGGGCCGCCGGGGGCGACGCCCGACACCAACCGGCCAGAAGGCTCACCAGCCGCCAGCGCCGTCAGCCCGTCCAGATAATCAGACCGGTCCCGGCCGATGACCACGGCCCGATGGTCCAGGGCCGCCCGACTCGCCGCCAGAGCATGCCCCACCTCGACAGGCGTCACCTCAGGATGGCGGTCCAGATGATCAAGCAACCGCCGGGCCTGCTCACGCAACGCCCCCTCCGACCGCGCCGACACCACCCACGGCAACACACCATCCGACACCACCACCGGCGCAGCACCCCCACCCCCCTCCACAACCTCCGGCGCCTGCTCGACAATCAGATGCGCGTTCGTCCCGCTGATACCGAAGGCGGAAATGGCGGCTCTGCGCGGACGGTCGGCATCAGGCCATGCGCGCTCCTCCGTCAGCAGCCGTACGCCACCCGCCGACCAGTCGACATGTGGTGTCGGCTCGTCCACATGCAATGTCTTCGGCAGTACGCCGTGCCGGAGCGCCATCACCATCTTGATCACACCGGCCAGCCCCGAGGCCGCCATGGTGTGGCCGATATTGGACTTCAGAGAACCCAGCCACAACGGCCTGTCCTCCGGCCGGTTCTGACCATAGGTGGCGAGTAGTGCCTGCGCCTCGATCGGGTCGCCCAGCGTCGTCCCCGTACCATGCGCCTCCACGACATCGACCTCGTCCGCCGACAGCCGCGCATTCGCCAACGCCTGCCGGATCACCCGCTCCTGCGAAGGACCATTCGGCGCCGTCAACCCATTACTCGCACCATCCTGATTCACCGCCGAACCACGGACCACCGCCAACACCCGATGACCATTCCGACGCGCATCCGAAAGCCGCTCCAGCAGCAGAACGCCGACGCCCTCACCCCAGCCGGTGCCGTCGGCGGCGGCGGCGAATGCCTTGACGCGACCGTCCGCCGCCAGGCCCCGCTGCCGGCTGAACTCGGTGAACACACCGGGAGTGGCCATGACAGCCACTCCACCGGCCACCGCGAGGGGGCATTCGCCCTGGCGCAGTGCGTGGATCGCCTGGTGGAGGGCGACCAGGGACGACGAACAGGCCGTGTCGACGGTGATCGCCGGACCTTCGAGCCCGAGGAAGTAGGCCAGCCGGCCGGAGATCACACCGGCCGTCCTACCGGTCAGCAGATAGCCGTCCATACCTTCGGCGGCCTGGTGCAGTGGTGAGCCGTACTCCTGGTTCATGGCACCGACGAACACACCGGTCCGGCTGCCGCGCAGCCCGCTCGGGTCGATACCCGCCCGCTCCACGGCCTCCCACGCCGTCTCCAACAGCAACCGCTGCTGCGGATCCATCGCCGTCGCCTCACGCGGACCGATCCCGAAGAACCCCGCGTCGAACATGGTGGCATCCGCCAGGAAGCCGCCCTCCCGGACGTAGCTCTTTCCCGGCCGGTCGGGATCGGGGTCGTACAGCCCCTCCACATCCCAGCCGCGGTCCGCCGGGAACTCGGAGATCGCGTCGCCGCCCGCCGCCAGTAGTTCCCACAGGTCTTCCGGCGAGTCGATGCCTCCCGGCAGTCGGCAGCCCATTCCCACCACGGCGATCGGCTCGTCCCATGCCGTTCCCGTGACCACGGGCCCGGAACCGGCATCCGCATCGGCCGCGTCGCCGAGCAGTTCACCACGCAAGTACCGCGCCAGTACCACCGGTGTCGGATAGTCGAAGACCGCCGTCGCGGGCAGCCGGCGACCGAGAGCATCCGTGAGACGGTTCCGCAGTTCGACGGAGGCGAGGGAGTCGAAGCCAAGCTCCCGGAAGGTGCTGTCGGGCCGGACGGCAGACGGTCCGCCGTGTCCCAGTACGGCCCCGGCGTGAGCCCGTACGACCTCCAGCAGCTCACGCTCCGCGTCGGCCGGTGACATCCCGGCGAATCGCCGTCCGCCCGCCGGTCCGGCCGGCTTTCCGGAAACGGCCGCCGTACGCCGGGTCGTGCGGGGGCGCACCAGCGCGCCGAGCACGGCCGGTACCGGTCCGCCGCCGTCCCGGGCCGACCGGGCGGCTTCCAGCCCGGCGGGTACCAGCGTCGGCTCGTCGCGGACGAGTGCCGTGTCGAACAGGGCGAGCCCCCGCTCCGGCGTCAGCGGTACCAGGCCCGTCCGGGCCATTCGGGCCAGGTCCGCCCGGCCGAGATCTCCCGTGAGACCGCTTCGCGGCTCCCACAGACCCCAGGCCAGGGAGACGGCCGGCAGTCCTCGCGCCCGGCGGTGTTCGGCGAGGGCGTCGAGGAAGACGTTGGCCGCCGCGTAGTTGCCCTGTCCGGCGCCGCCGAGCGCGCCCATCACCGAGGAGAACATCACGAACGCCGACAGTTCCCGGTCCCGGGTGAGCCGGTGCAGATGCCAGGCCGCGTCCGCCTTGGGCCGCAGGACCGTATCGAGGCGATCCGGGGTCAGGCCGGAGACCAGACCGTCGTCCAGTACACCCGCGGTGTGGACGACGGCGGTCAGGGGGTGCCCGGCGGGAATCCCGTCCAGCACGGCGGCGAGCGCGACGGGGTCGGCGGCGTCGCAGGCCACGACGGTGGCCGTCGCCCCGAGCGCGGTCAGCTCGGCGACGAGTTCGCGTGCCCCGTCGGCGTCCGGCCCGCGTCGGCCGGCCAGCAGCAGATGCCGTGTCCCGTACGTGGTCACGAGATGGCAGGCCAGCAGTCCGCCGAGCGTGCCGGTGCCACCGGTGATCAGTACGGTGCCCTCCGGATCCCCCAGTGGTGACCCGGTGGTCGCGGTCCCTCCGCCGCTCCGGCCCTCTTCACCGGGACCGGCGGCCCGGACCAGTCTCGGCACCAGGATCTCGCCCGCGCGCACCGCGAGCTGCGGTTCGCCGAGGGTCAGCGCCGACGGCAGGGCGCGAAGAGACGACTCGTCCGCGTCGATGTCGACGAGGACGATCCGCTCGGGGTTCTCCGTCTGCGCCGAGCGCAGCAACCCCCACACCGCCGCCAGGGCGAGATCGGGATCCGTCGTGCTCCCGGCCGACACCGCGCCCCGGGTGACCACCGCCAGCCGTAGCTCGGCGAATCGCTCGTCGGCCAGCCACGACCGCACCAGGAGCAGCGCCTCGGCCAATGCGGCACGTACGGCGACGGGGTCACCGCTCGAAGTGTGTTCGGTGGGCCGGGGGCAGAACAGGGCCAGCTCGGGCCGCCCGCCGGAGGCGGGATCCGGGGCGATGGTGGCGAGGGCGGCACCGAGCGCGGACAGATCGGCGTACCGCGTCGTCCGGCCGACGGCCATGGCCGAGGTCAGTCCGAACGCGTTGTCGCCGACCAGCGCCCACGGGCCGGACGTGGCTCCGTCGGATTCCTGGGCCGTACGCCGGAGCCACTCCAACCGGTACAGGGCGTCATGGTGTCCGCCCGGTGTCCCGGTGAGCTTGGCGGGGTCGACGGGGCGTAGGGCGAGGTTGTCCACAGAGGCGATCGGGGCGCCTTCGGCGTCGGCCATTTCCACGGCGAACGAAGCCCGACCGGTCGGCGTCAGCCGTACCCGGGCGTGTACGGCCCCGGTCGCGTGCAACCGCACACCCGACCAGACGAACGGCAGCCCCAACGAACCACCACCCGAACCCAGTCCCGTCAACAGCCCCGCATGCAGCGCCGCGTCCAGCAGCACCGGATGCAGACCGAACCCCGCCACCTCCCCCTGCCGATCCTCCGGCAACACCACATCGGCAAAGACCTCCTCCCCCAGCCGCCACACCCCCCGCACACCTTGGAACTCCGGCCCGTACTCATAGCCTTCGTCCAGCAGAGACGAGTACAGCTCCTCGACGTCGACCGGGACCGCTCCGGCCGGGGGCCAGGCCGTCGGAGGCGCCCATGCCGCGTAATCCGGTGCGGTGGGCATCCGGGCGGTCAGGGTTCCGGTGGCGTGCCGGGTCCACGGCGTCCCGGTCTCCTCGCTGTCGGGCCGGGAGTACACGCTCACGGGGCGCCGCCCGCTGTCGTCGGGCTCCCCCATCTCCACCCGCAACTGCACCCCCGCACCGCCGGGCAGGATCAGCGGCTCCTCCAGCGTCAACTCCTCGACACCTTCGACACCCACCTCGTCCCCGGCCCGCAGCGCCATCTCCACCAACACCGCACCCGGCACCACGACCACACCGGCCACCACATGATCGGACAGCCACGCCTGCGACGCCGACGACAACCGACCCGTCAGCACAGCCGCGTCCGAGCCGCCCAACTCCACCACCGCACCCAACAACGGATGCCCCGACACCCCCTGACCCACCACACCCACATCCCCCACCCCACCCGACCACTCCAACCAGAACCGCTCACGCTGGAAGGGATAGGTGGGGAGGTCGACGGGTCCGGTGCCGGTGGCGTAGAAGCGGGTCCAGTCGATGGCGGTGTGAGTGTGGGCGGTGGCGAGGGATGTGAGGACGCGCTGCCAGGTGTCGTCGTCACGGCGGAGCGTGCCGGTGACGGTGACGTCAGTCGTACCAACGTGGTCCTCGGCGGTCTCCTGGACGGGATGGGTCAGGACCGGATGCGGACTCGCCTCGATGAACAGGGCATGGCCGTCGTCCAAGAGGGTTCGGGTGGCGTGCTGGAAGTCGACGGTCGTGGCCAGATTTTCATACCAATATCCGGCATCCATCACCGTGGTGTCCGGCATCGGACCACCGGTACGACCGGCGACGGAGGAGTAGAACGCGACGGAGGCGAGCCGGGGCCGGACCGGGGCCAGCAACTCCAGCAACCGGTCCTTCAAAGCCTCCATATGCGGGGTGTGGGAGGCGTAATCCACCGGGATCCTCCGCGCCCGGATGTCCGCTTCATCGCAGTGTGTCAACAACTCTTCTACGGCATCGATATCACCGGCGACCACCGTGGCGGCGGGTCCGTTGACGGTGGCGACGGCAAGCCGTCCGCCCCAGCGCTCGATCAGGACCGAGGCATCCGCGACGGGGAGCGGCAGGGAGACCATCCCTCCCGGTCCCGCGAGAGCCGCAATGGTCTGCGACCGCAGCGCCACCACCCGGGCCGAGTCCTCCAGAGACAGCACACCCGCGATATGCGCCGCCGCGATCTCCCCCTGCGAATGCCCCACCACAGCATCCGGCACCACACCCAAGTGCTCCCACAACCGCGCCAGCGACACCATCACCGCCCACAGAGCAGGCTGCACAACATCCACCCGATCCAACCCCGGAACACCATCAACACCCCGAAGAACACCGACCAGATCCCAACCGGTAAACGGCTCAAGAGCCCCCGCACAAGCCCGCAGATGTTCGGCGAACACGGGCGAGGACTCCAACAAACCCACACCCATACCCACCCACTGCGCCCCCTGCCCCGGAAAAACGAAAACCGTACGCCCCGGGCCGCCGGGGGCGACGCCCGACACCACGCCGCTCGAAGGTTCACCGGCCGCCAGCGCGGCAAGCCCTTCCTTCAGTTCCATCGGCTCGCGGCCGATGACCACGGCCCGATGGTCCAGGGCCGCCCGGCCCGTCGCCAGGGCGTGTCCCACCGCGACGGGCGTCACCTCAGGATGGCGGTCCAGATGATCAAGCAACCGCCGGGCCTGCTCACGCAACGCCCCCTCCGACCGCGCCGACACCACCCACGGCAACACACCATCCGACACCACCACCGGCCCGGACCCTTCACGCCCATCCACCACCTCGGGCGCCTGCTCCACAATCAAATGCGCGTTCGTCCCGCTCACACCGAACGACGACACACCCGCCCGCCGAGGACGACCCGCCTCCGGCCACGACCGCCCCTCCGTCAGCAACTCCACCGAACCCGCCGACCAGTCCACGAACGACGACGGCTCATCCACATGCAATGTCTTCGGCAACACCCCGTGCCGCATCGCCATCACCATCTTGATGACGCCACCCACACCCGCCGCAGCCTGCGCATGACCAATATTCGACTTCAAGGAACCCAGCCACAACGGCCGGCCCTCAGGCCGGTCCTGACCATAGGTGGCGAGCAGTGCCTGCGCCTCGATCGGATCGCCCAGCGCCGTCCCCGTACCATGCGCCTCGACCACATCGACGTCCCGCGGAGCGAGCCCCGCACTGCTCAGTGCCCGGCGTACGACCTCTTCCTGCGAGAGCCCGTTGGGGGCGGTCAGGCCATTGCTCGCACCGTCCTGGTTCACCGCCGACCCACGGATCACCGCAAGCACCCGATGGCCGTTCCGCCGCGCGTCGGAAAGCCGCTCCAGCAACAGCAGCCCCACACCCTCCGCCCACGCGGTACCGTCGGCGGCCTCCGCGAACGCCTTGCACCGACCGTCCCCCGCGAGCCCCCGCTGACGGCTGAACTCCACGAACATGCCCGGTGTGGCCATCACGGCGGCACCGCCCGCCAGGGCCAGTTCGCATTCGCCGTCGCGGAGGGCCCGGGTCGCCATATGCGTCGCGACCAAAGAGGAGGAGCAGGCGGTGTCGACCGTCACGGCCGGGCCCTGGAGGCCGAGGGCGTACGAGACCCGGCCCGAGGCGACGCTCGCGGTCTGGCCGGTGAGCCGATAGCCGTCGTATCCGGCGGCGCCGTCGTGCAACGGGGGGCCGTAGTCCTGGGTCATCGCGCCGACGAAGACGCCGGTGCGGCTGCCGCGCAGCCCGCTCGGGTCGATACCCGCCCGCTCCACGGCCTCCCACGCGGTTTCCAACAGCAACCGCTGCTGCGGATCCATCGCCGTCGCCTCACGCGGACCGATCCCGAAGAACCCCGCGTCGAACTCGGCGGCATCCGCCAGAAACCCCCCCTTGGTGACATACGACGTACCGGGACGGTCCGGATCGGGGTCGTACAGCCCCTCCACATCCCAACCACGATCCGCCGGGAAGTCGGTAATGGCGTCGACGCCCCGGTCGACGAGGCTCCACAGGTCCTCCGGGGTGCGGACGTCTCCCGGGTAGCGGCACGACATGCCGACGATCGCGATGGGCTCGCGGGCGGACTCCTCCAGCTCGCGCACCCGTCCGCGCAGGGCCTGCGCGTCGTCGACGGCGCGGCGCAAATAGGACCGGAGCTTGTCGACGTCCTCCACCAGGGCCTCCCCAACAGTTGCTCGGACGAACGAATGGCGCTACACGTATCCGCGGTCGATCAATTCGTACAATTCATCGTCACTCCGGCTTTCCGCACTCGGTTCGGCCTCCTGGTCGGGCGGTAGGTCCGGGCTCTCCGGCACGAGCAGGGAGAACAGGTGCCGGCCGAGGGCGCGCGGAGTGGGGTGGGTGAAGGCGACGGTGGCCGGAAGCCGTACGCCCGCGGCGGCCGTGAGCCGGTTGCGGAGCCGTACGGCCATCGAGGAATCGAAACCCAGGTCCTTGAAGGTCTCGGCCGACCGGGCCACGAGATCGCCGCCGGCCAGCGGGGCGTCCTCGGTGTTCAGCACCGCCGCCGCCTCGGCGCAGACGAGATCGAGGACCGCCGCCTCCGAACGCGGCTCCGCCGCCCCGGCCCCCGCCGCCGCTCCGTCACCCGCACCCGCACCCGCACCCGCACCCGCACCCGGGCCATCGGTACCGTCGGGCGCCGCCAGCCAGTACCGCTCCCGCTGGAACGCGTAGGTCGGCAGGTCGATCGGGCGCGGGCACCCGGCGGCGTAGAACGCGTCCCAGTTCACCGGTACGCCCCGGACATGGAGTTCGGCGAGCGATGTGACGATCCGGCCGGCGCCGCCGTCGTTCTTGTGCAGAGTGCCCACGATCAGTGGGGCCGCGTCGAGGGCGTCGGCCGTCTCCGCCATCGCCACCGCCAGCACGGGATGCGGACTGACCTCCACGAACACACCGCCGCGGTCTCGCATCAGCCGTTCGACGACCTCACCGAAGCGTACGGTCGCACGCAGATTGTCATACCAGTACGTGCCGTCGAGCCGGTCCGTGTCCAGTGGCCCGCCGGTGACCGTCGAGTGGAACTCGACCGCCACGCGTCGCGGTGTCACCCCGCCCGCCGCCTCGACCACCCGGTCCCGGATCCGCTCGACCTGGTGGGAGTGGGAGGCGTAGTCGATCTTGACCCGGCGGACCCGGACCCCGGCGCCCGCCGCCGTCGCGGCGAACCCGGCCAGTGCTTCCGGGTCACCCGCGATCACCACGGAGCCGGGTCCGTTGACCGCGGCCACGGAGAGCCTGTCCGGCCACTCGCCCAGTCGGGCCTCGACCCAGTCCAGGGGCGCGGAGACCGCGTTCAGCCCGCCCAGACCCGCCAGTTCGGTCAGTGCGCGGCTGCGGAGGGCGACGATCCGCGCCGCGTCGTCGAGGGAGAGCGCGCCCACCGCGCAGGCGGCGGCGATCTCGCCCTGCGAGTGGCCCACCACGGCGTCGGGGACCACCCCCAGGGACCGCCAGACCCGGGCCAGGGAGACCATCATGGCGAAGAGGGCGGGCTGGACCACGGCGTCCCCGTCGTCCAGGGACGGTGCCGACGGCGCGCCGGTCACCAGATCCAGCAGTGACCAGTCCAGCCAGGGGGCGAGGGCCCGCGCGCAGTCGTCCATGCTCCGGGCGAAGACATCCGACTCCGCGTAGAGCCGACGGCCCATCGCGGGCCACTGGGAGCCCTGCCCGGGGAAGACGAAGACGACCGGGCCCGCCGCCGCCTCGGCGGAGCCCCGGATCACCCCGGCCGCGTGTCCGCCCGCCGCGTGCTCGCCCGCCGCGATGGCGTCGAGTGCGGCCAGGGCCGCCGCACGGTCGCCGCCCGGCAGGACCGCCCGGTGTTCGAAGAGCGAGCGTGTCACCGCCAGCGAGTGCCCGATATCGGCCGCGGACAGCGACGGGGCCTCGGCTACGCGTTCGCGCAGTCGGGCCGCCTGGGCCCGCAAGGCGGGCTCCGACCGGGCCGACAAGACCCAGGGCAGGGCGTCGGTACGGGGCGCGGCGGCCTCGCCGTCCCCCTCCCCGGCCGGGCTGCCGGGCGCTTCTTCGAGGATCACATGGGCGTTGGTGCCGCCCATGCCGAAGGCCGACACTCCGGCTCGCCGGGGCCTTCCGGCGGGTTCGGGCCAGGGCCGGGCGGTCCGCGGGACCTCGAAGTCCCGTTCGAAGTCGGTGACGGCGGGGTTCGGTGTGCGGAAGTTCAGACTGGGGACCAGCCGGGCGCGGTCCAGACAGAGCGCGGCTTTCACCAGTCCGGCGATTCCCGCCGCGGGCTCCAGATGTCCGATGTTCGTCTTGACCGAGCCGATCACCAGGGGGCGGCTCCGGCCGGTCTCCCGGAACACCTCGCGCAGGCCGGAAAGTTCGGCGGGGTCGCCGAGCCGGGTACCGGTGCCGTGGGCCTCGATGTAGTCGATGTCCTCGAACGGGACGCCCGCGTGGGCGAGGGCGGCCCGTACGGTCGCCGCCTGCGCTCCGGGGCTGGGATCCGGCGGCCGGGAGGTGGCGCCTCCGCTGCCGACGCTCCAGCCCCGGATCACGGCATAGACGCGGTCGCCGTCGGCGACGGCCCGGTCGAGCCGCTTGAGCAGGGTGAACGCGCCGCCCTCGCCCCGGACGAAGCCGCCGGCCCGGGCGTCGAAGGTGTGGCAGCGGCCGTCGGGCGACAGGGCGCCGAGGTTGGCCATGCCGAGGCCCGCCGCCGGGTCCATGATCAGACGTACCCCGCCCGCGAGCGCCGTCTCGGCCGCGCCGCCGCGGATCCGGTCGCAGGCCAGTGCCAGCGCCACCAGGGACGAGGACTGGCCCGAGTCGGCACAGAGACTCATCCCCCGGAGGTCCAGCAGATGGGAGATCCGGTTGGCGATCAGCGCGCCACCGGAGCCCAGCGCCGCGTAGTGGTCGTCCCGGTCGCTTCCGGAGGCCCCGCGCAGCAGTTCGTAGCCGGAGGGCTCGGCGCCGACCACGACGTCGATCCGGTGGCCCGCGAGGGCGGTGGCCGCGATCCTGGCGTCCTCCACGGCCTCCCAGGCGAGTTCCAGGCCGAGCCGCTGGACGGGGTCCATGGCGGCGGCTTCCGCCGGTCCCGTGTCGAAGAACGCGGCGTCGAAGCCGTCGACGGTGTCGAAGAAGGAGCCGTGGCGCACGGTCGCCGCGTCCGGGTGGGGCGGCCGGGTCGGCCAGCCCGGCGGGGTCGCCCGCCCTTCGGGGAAGGTGCCGACGGTCGAGCGCCCTTCGTGCAGCAGACGCCAGTACGCCGCCAGGTCGGGTACGCCGGGAAAGCGGCACGACATCCCGATCACGGCGATATCGACGGCCGCGATATCGGTGGCTGCGCCACTCATCTTTCTCCCTTCCGGTTACGTCGGTGTCCGCGGGTCAGGGGCGCTTGGGGCGTCGGTGTCCTCACCGCCAGGAGCCGAGCAGTCTCAGCAGTTCGCCGGGGGCGTTCATGAAGTCGTGGGGTCCGCCGTCGATGACGTGGAATGCGACGGAGTCGGCGTACCGGCGCCATCCCTGGAGCCGGTCGAGGCCGAGGGGGTCGTCGCGCCAGTGCAGTACGACGATGGGGCAGCCCGCGGCGACCGGTTCGGTCCGCCGGTAGGCGCGGGCGGCGGCGAGATCGCGGCGGAGTACGGCCATCCCCAGCTCGATCATGTCCGGCCGGGGTGCGATGCCCCGGCCGCGGACGACCGACTCCAGTTCGGCCCGGAGTTCGTCCTCGGTCATGGTGAGCATCCGGTCGTACGACGCGTCGTGCGGCGCGGGCTGGCCCGAGACGAAGAGGCGCTCCGGCCGGGGCAGGCCCTGTTCGGTGAGCCGGACCGCGGTCTCGAAGGCGGGCAGGGCGCCGGCGCAGTGGCCGAAGAGGGCGAAGGGCCGGTCGAGCCGGGGGGCGAGCGGCCCGGCCAGTTCGGCGGCCAGGTTCTCGTAGGTTCCGTAGTGGGGTTCGGCGAGGCGGTTCTCCCGGCCGGGGAACTGGATCGGGCAGACCTCGGCGTCGGCGACGGCGGCGGGCCAGGCGCTGAAGGCGGAGGCGCCGGATCCGGCGTAGGGGAAGCAGAAGAGGCGGGCCGGGTGGCCGGTGGGGCGCGGCCGGACGAACCACGGCGACGGCGTGTCGGGGGCGCCGGTGGTCATGGCGCGGCGCGTTTCCGGGCGACGACGGGGAGATGGGTCATCCCGGCGATGAAGTAGGAGCGCAGATGTTCGGGTTCGCCGTCGAGTTCGATCGTGCCGGTGTGCCGGAGGAGTTCTTCGAAGAAGATCCGCAGGGTGAGCCGGGCGAGGGGGGCCCCGACGCAGTAGTGGGGCCCGAAGCCGAAGGCGATCTGGGCCTTGGCGTTCCGGGTGAGGTCGAAGGTGTGGGGGTCGGCGAACCGGGTCGCGTCGCGGTTGGCCGAGCCGATCCAGGCGACGACGGCACCCCGGGCGGGGATCGTGCCGCCGCCGATCCGGGTGTCGCGTACGGCGTACCGCATGAAGTTGCAGGCGGCCGAGGTCCACCGCAGCCCCTCTTCGACCAGGTTGGGGACGAGTGACGGGTCGGCCCTGGCCTTCTCGAACTGGTCGGGTCGTTCGACGAGGGCGAGCACCGTGCCGGAGACGGTGTGCGGGGTCGTCACATTGGCGCCCAGCAGGATGCTGTAGCCGTCGAGGGCGATCTCCTCGTCGGTGAGCGGCGCGTCGCCCGCGCGTACCGTCATCAGCTGGTCGAGGAGGCTGCCGTCGGCGCCGCCGTCGGCCCGGCGCCGTTTGACCCACTCGGTGACATAGGTGACCAGTTCGTGGTGGGAGATGGCGAGGGTCGCGGCCTCGCCGCCCAGCCGGAAGTGCGGGTCGGAGGGTGCCGTCACCATCGCGGTCAGCCGGACGAGTTCGTCCCAGTCCCGTTCCGGGATGCCCAGGATGGGGCCGGTGACGATCGCCGGGAGACGGAGCGCCTGTTCGGCGAGGTCGAAGGGTTCGCCGTCGAGGGCGGGGGCGAGGAAGCGGACGACGGCCTGCCGGATCCGCTCCTCCCAGGGGGCGACCGCCCGGGCGGTGAGGTGGCGGCCGATCGCCCGGCGGACCTGGGTGTGCCGGGGCGGGTCGGTGGAGGTCATCAGCCGGCCCGCCGCGACGTCGTCCGTGCCGAGGTGGGTGACGACCGTGCCGCGTTCGGAGGTGAACTCGCGATGGTCGCCGAGTACCCGGCAGACGTCGTCGTAGCGGGTCACCGACCAGAACTCCCGGCCGTCCGGGAGGACCTGGTGGTGCAGGGGCGCCCGGAGCCTCATGGCGTCCCAGACGGGATGGGGATCGCCGGAGGAGTAGAGGTCCAGGTCGAACAGGTCGATCCGGTCCAGGTCGATGTCGCGGGCGGGGCCCGGGTTCAGTCTCATGTCCCGCTCCTCCCCCGCTCGATCAGGGCGGCGACCCGGGCCGGGGTCTGCGCCAGATAGAAGTCGCGCACGGACAGCTCGACGCCGTACTCCTGGGTCACCCGTTCGATGATCTTGATTCCGATGAGCGAGTTGCCGCCGAGCGCGAAGAAGTCGTCGTCCGGGCCGACTTCACGGTTGTCGAGGTACTCGCCCCACAGCGCCGCCATCTCCTGCGCGAGTGACATCGCCAGTCCTGTCCTTTCTCCGTCGAACGGAAATTCCGGTTTCCGGCCGCGACGGGCCGGTCGGGTCTTCAGTGGACCGGCGGGCCGGAATGGTGCCGTCGTCGGCTCATGAGCCGACGAGGTGAATCGAAAGGGTTCTTCCGGGCCTTCGTCCCGCCAACGTAATTGGGTGAGGAAAGGCGCTGCAAGGGATATCGGTACGGATCCCGTTCCCGGCGGCGCTGTCCCGCTGACGGGACAGCGCCGCGACGGCGGGGCCGTCAGCCGCGAGCGGACTCCGCCGCGATCACATCCAGCACTTCCCGGCCCCGGTCGACCAGATACATATGATCGCCCGGCAGCTCCCGGTAGCGGAAGGCGGCCGTTGTCGCGTCCCGCCACTGGCGCGCCTCGTCGGCGGTCACCAGCCCGTCGGAACCGCCGCGCAGCGAGCAGATCGGTACCGGCACCGGGGCGCCGGAGTCCGGGACGTAGTTCTCGTGCATCTCACAGTCGGCCCGCAGTACGGGCAGGATCAGCTCCCGCATCTCCGGATGGTCCAGGGCCTCGTGCCGGAATCCGGCGAACTCCTCGACCCGGGCCAGGAACTCCTCGTCGGGCAGGCCGGTGGCCCGTCGCTCCCGCTGGGTCCACGGCCCCGGTGAGCCGCTGACGACCAGCAGCTCGACCCGGATGCCGCGGGCGCTCAGCAGCCGCGTCAGCTCGAAGGCGAGCACCGCGCCCAGGCTGTGCCCGAACAGGACGGTCCGGGCCCCTTCGCCCAGGGCCGCGGCGATACCGCCGGCCTCGGCCCCGGCCGCCTCGGCGACCTTCCGGTACGGGGTCTCCAGCATCCGCCGCTCCCGGCCGGGCAGTTCGAAGGGCACCACCCGCCACCGGCCGGCGGACCAGGCCCGCCAGGGGTGGAAGAACGAGGCGCCCGCCCCCGCGAACGGTACGCAGAGCAGTGCGGCCGGGCCGTCCGGCCGGGTGCCGGGATTCCGTGGTCCGGTCATGCCGCCAGCTTCCGGTTGATGACCGCCATGATCTCGGCCACGGGTCCCGGCATATGGAGTTCATGGTGGACGGCGCGTACATCGTGTACCTCGATGGCGCCGAGGACATAGGGCCGCCAGAGATGGGCGTAGGTGTTCTCCTCCAGTGTGGCGTTGAAGAAGAGCACATCGCCCCGGTAGACCGGTGATTCGAAGTCGGACATGATGGCGGCGTTATTGGCCAGAATTCTCGACATGGTGTCCACGAGCTGTTTCCGGTTCTCGGTTCCCATGTACTCGCCGAAGTGTTCTTCGAGTTCTTCCCGGTAGTCCGATACCTTTCTTCCGGTATGGATCTTCTTGAAGTACTCTCCGCCCGGCTGGGAGTCCAGTACGGCCACGAAGGAGATCTCCCGCCCCCGGCGGTCGATGGCCTCGGCGACGGCCTGGACGACCGTACCGCCGTAGGACCAGCCGACCAGATGGAACGGACCCTCGGGCTGGATCTTCACCATCTCGTCGACATAGTCCTCGATCATCTCCGGTACCGAGGCCGCCAGGGCGTCCGTCCCGTTCCAGCCCCGGGACTGCAGCGCATAGGCCGGCCGGTCCCGGACGTGCAGCACAAAGCTGAAGAACGCCCAGCCGAGCCCGCCTCCTCCGTGGAGGAACCACAGCGGTTCGCGGCCCGTACCGGGGTCGTTGTTGAGCGGCAGGACGACGCCGAACGGATCGGACAGCTGCTCGGGTGTGGTGATGAGCATCAGTGCCGCCAGCTCCGCCACCGTCGGGTATTTGATGATCGTCCGCAGGGGCAGGTCCAGTTCGAACTCGTCGCGGATCCGGGCGCTGAGCCGGGTGGCGAGCAGTGAGTGCCCGCCCAGTTCGAAGAAGTCGTCGTCGATGCCGACGCTCTCGACGTCGAGCAGCTCACGGAAGAGGGCGCACATCTTCTCCTCGTGGGAGTTGCGCGGCCCCCTCCCGGTGCCGGTCTCACGGCCGGCCCCGGTATCCGTCGCCTCCGCCGGGAGGGCGTCGGCGTCGGGCTCCCCGTCCGGGGTGCGCGGAAGGTGCGAGAGCGGGATCAGGACGGTCGGCAGCATCGGTTCGGGGAGGTGTTCCCGCAGACGGCCGGGGAGTTCGGCGAGCAGCGCCCCGGCCCGGCCGGCGTCCGCCCCGGCTGCGGGCCCGGCAGCCGCTTCCCTGTCCGGCCCGGCCGCCGCCCCCGTGTCCGGCCCGGCTCCGGGCCCGGGGACGACATAGGCCACCACGCGTCCGGCACCGTCCCGGTCCTCCCGCACCACGGCCACCGCGTCGGCCACCCCGGGATGACCGGTCAGGGCCCGCTCGATCTCCCCCGGCTCGACCCGGCAGCCCCGGATCCGGCGCTGCCGGTCGGTCCGCCCGAGGTGTTCGAGCCGGCCCGAGGCGTCCCAGCGCACCAGGTCCCCGGTGCGGTACATCCGGCCGCCGGGCGGGCCGAAGGGGCAGGCCGGATACCGCTCCGAGGTCGGCCCCGGCCGACCGTGGTAGCCGCGGCCCGTCCCGGTACCGGCGACGTACAGCTCGCCGGGCACCCCGCGCGGTACCGGGCGCAGCCGGGCGTCGAGGACATAGACCCGGGTGTTCCCCGCCGGGGTCCCGATCGGGGTTCCGGCCCCGACCGTCAGCCGTGCCCCGGCGCACCAGCCCGCCGTCTCGGCCGGGCCGTACACCTGGAGCACGCCCGCCGCCTGTTTGGTGAGGGTTCTGGCCTGTCCGGCCTGCGGGATGTCGTCGCCGATGACGATCCGCAGGTCCTTCGCGGCATGCGGTTCGTGGCGCAGCAGGGTCCGCCAGAAGGCGGGTGCCGACCGGACCGCGGTGATCCGGTGGCGGCGGATCAGGGCCGCCGCGGCGGCGGGGTCGGCGAGTGTGTCCCGGTCGGCCAGGACGGCGGTCGCGCCGGTGAGCAGGGGGAGGAACAGCTCGGCGTCGGCGCCGTCGTGTGCCGGCGTCGTACCGAACAGCATCCGGTCCCCGGGCGCCAGGGGGAACCGGCTCGCCGCGGTGGCGAGGAGGTTCGTCACCGCTCCCCGGGTGATCACCACGCCCCTCGGTGTCCCGTCGGGGCCCGGGACGTAGGTGATGTACTGCGCGTTTCCGGGCCGTACGGCGGTCCGCGGGGCGGTGTCCGGACAGTGCGCGAGGCCGGCGCCGTCGAGGGTGTCCGCGTCCAGTACGTGTGCGGGGTCCGCGTCCCGGAGCAGGGCTTCGGTCCGCCGGGGCGGGCCGTCCGGGTCCAGGGGTACGGCGGTGCCCCCGGCCTTCGCCACCGCCAGGAGCGCCACCACCAGGTTGGTGGTCCGGGGCAGCCGTACGGCGACCCGGGCCTCGGCGCCGACGCCCCGGTCGGCCAGCCAGTGGGCCAGCCGGTTGGATCGCGTGTCCAGTTCGCGGTAGGTGAGGGTCTCCTCCCCGGCGATCACGGCGATCGACCCGGGGTCGGTGCGGGCCAGGTCCCGTACGGCCTCGGCGGGGCCGTGGTCCCGGGTGGGTTCGGCGGTGTCGTTGGCCTCCTCCAGCAGCCGTCGCCGCTCGCCCGGGAGCAGGATGTTGATATCGCCCGCGCGCAGCCCGGGGTCGGCGGCGATCCGGGTGAGGACCAGGACGAAGCGGGCGGCGAAGGCTTCGACCGTCTCGCGGTCGAACAGTTCGGTGGCGTACAGGATGTCGCCCCGGAGGGCGCCGGAGCCGTCGGCGGTCAGATTGAGGAACAGATCGACCTTGGCGGCGGTCGGGGCGAGCGGTTCGACCGCCAGGGTGAGCCCGGCGAGTTCCAGTTCGGGTCTGGTGTAGTTCTGCAGTCCGAGCATCACCTGGAACAGCGGCTGGTAGGCGGTGGAGCGGACCGGGTTGATCGCCTCGACCAGCAGGTCGAACGGGACGTCCTGGTGTTCGTAGGCCGCCAGTGCCTTGTCCCTGACCCGGGCGAGGAGTTCGGTGAAGGCCGGGTCGCCGTCGAGTCTCACCCGGAGGACCTGGGTGTTGACGAAGAAGCCGACGAGGTCGGCCAGGGCTTCGTCGGTCCGTCCGGCGATGGAGCCGCCGATCGTCACGTCGTCCCCGCCGCCGAGTTGCCGCAGCAGTACCGCGAGCGCCGTGTGCAGGACCATCGACAGGGTCGCCCCGCGTTCGTCGGCGAGTCGCTGGAGGGCGGCCGTCACCTCGGGGTCCACGCCGAGGTCGACGGTGGCGCCCCGCCCGGTGGGTGTCGCCGGCCGGGGGCGGTCCAGGGGCAGATTCAGTGGCTGCGGCACATCGGCGAGTTCCTGGCGCCAGTAGCGGATCTGGGTCGCGGCCAGGCTCTCCGGGTCCGTGACGTCGCCCAGTACCTCGCGCTGCCACATCGTGTAGTCCTTGTACTGCACGGGCAGCGGGTCCCAGCGGGGGGCGCGGCCGTCGCGGCGGGCGGTGTAGGCGGTGGCCAGATCGCGGGCCAGTGGCGCGCCCGACGCGCCGTCGGTGGCGATGTGGTGCACGACGAGGACGAGGACGTGCTCCTCGGGCGAGCAGCGGAAGAGGTTCACCCTGACCGGGGGCTCGGCGGCCAGGTCGAACCGGTGGGCGACGGCCTCGGCGACCGCCGCGGCCACGTCCTCGGGCGCGATCTCGGTCTGCGGCACCTCCGGGGCGCCCTCGGCCGTCGGCAGGATCCGCTGGTGGAGCTCGCCGTCACCGGTCGTGCCGTAGACGGTGCGCAGGATCTCGTGCCGGTCGACCACGTCGCGGATCGCCTCGGTGAGGGCGGTGTGGTCCAGGGGGCCGGTGAGCCGGAACGCGGCCGGCATGTTCCAGTTCTCCGACCCGCCCTCCAGCTGGTGCAGTAGCCACATACGGCGCTGTGCGAATGAAAGCGGAATCATCGCCTCTACTCCTCTGCGAACATCTTGCGCAGGCCGGGCCGGCGGGGGGCGGCCGACTTCTCGGTCCACGCGGCGAGCGCGGCCACGGTCGGCAGGTCGAAGACCTTGCGGATGGGGATCTCTATCGCCAGTTCGGCCCGGGCCCGGCTGATCAGCCGGGTGGCGAGCAGGGAGTGCCCGCCGAGTGCGAAGAAGCCGTCGTCGGCGCCGACCCGGTCCACGCCGAGCACTTCGGCGAAGAGGGCGGCCAGGGCCGCTTCGCGGGGCGTGCCGGGAGCCCGGTAGGCCGTCCCGGCGTACTCCGGTTCGGGCAGGGCTGCCCGGTCCAGTTTGCCGTTGGGGGCGAGGGGCAGCCGGTCGATGAGGACGACGGCGGACGGCACCATGTAGTCGGGCAGCCGCGCCGCGACGAAGGCGCGCAACTCACCGGTGCCGGGCCGGGCGGTATCGCCGGTGGGCCGCTCCCGGAGGGCTGCCGGGCCGGTCGCCGGGCCCGTGTCGGTTGCCGGATCCGTTGCCGGTTCCGTCCCGGCGGGCACGGCGTAGGCGATCAGCCGGGTGCCGGAGCCGGGGCCGGTCCCGTCGCCGGACGCGGCACGGGCGACGACGACGGCCCGGGCGACCCCGGGGTGCGCGGTGAGGGCGGCCTCGATCTCGGCGGGTTCGACCCGGAATCCGCGTACCTTGATCTGCGCGTCCCCCCGGCCCGTGTACTCCAGCCGGTTCCCGGCGTCGACCCGGGCCAGGTCGCCGGTACGGTACATCCTGGCTCCGGCGGGGCCGAACGGGTCGGCGACGAACCGTTCGGCGGTCAGCGCCGCCCGGCCCTGGTAGCCGCGCCCCACGTTTCCGCCGACGTACAGCTCGCCGACGGCGCCCGGGGGGACGGGGACCAGTCCGGGGCCGAGGACATAGGTCCGCATATTGCCGAGCGGGGTGCCGACGGGTACGCCCCCGGGCCGGTCGCCCGACGGGTCGCCGTCGACGGTGTGGGTGGTGGCGTAGAACGACTCGCTCTGCCCGTAGGCGTTGACGATCCGTACGCCGGGGAAGGCGGCCCGGGTCCGTTCGACGAGCGCCGGAGGCAGGGCCTCACCGGCGAAGACCACGGTCCCCACCCGCGTACGGTCCGAGATGTCGTCGACGAGTTCGGCGAAGGCGGAGGGCACGGTGGAGATGACGTCCCCGCTCCAGCCGTTCCGCTCGCCGAGTGCCAGGACGTCCCGGACGACTTCCACGGTGCCGCCGGTGGCGAGGGTCGTGAAGATCTCGAATACGGAGACGTCGAAGTTGACCGAGGTCCCGGCGAGGAGCCGGTGGCCCGGGGCCATGCCCAGCCGGGCGGCGAGCCGCAGTACGCCGTTGACCACATTGGCGTGGGTGATGGCGACGCCCTTGGGCCGCCCGGTGGAGCCGGAGGTGTACATCACATAGGCCAGTTGCCCGGCCCGGGGCGGACGGCCGGGGCCGCCGGTGTACGCGGCCGGGCCGAGGGTGTCGAGGAGGACGTCGGGCGCTTCGTGTCCCGGCAGCAGGGGGGCGGTCGCGGAGTCCGTGAGGACGAGACACGGCCGGGCCTCGTCGATGACGGCGGCCGTACGGTGGCCGGGGTAGCCGGGGTCGACCGGCAGATAGGCGCCGCCCGCCCGCACCACCGCGAGCAGGGCGACCACCAGTTCGGCCGTCCTCGGCAGCGCGACCGCGACCAGCGACTCCGGGCCGACGCCGAGGCCGGTCAGGGCGCGGGCCAGCCGGTCGGCGCGGGCGGTCAGTTCGCGGTAGGTGAGCGTGTCGTCGCCGGCGACGACGGCGACCGCGTCCGGGGTGCGGGCGGTCTGGGCCGCCACCAGCCCGTCGATCGTGGTGTCCGGGGTGGGGGCGGCCGTGTCGTTGAGGCGGACGAGCAGCCGGTGGCGTTCGGCCGGGTCGAGGAGGTCGAGCCGCCCGACGGGCAGTCCGGGGTCGGCCGCCAGCTGCTCCAGGAGGCGGACGAAGCGGGCCGCGTACGCCGCCACGGTCTCCCGGTCGAAGGCGCCGGGCGCGTACTGGAGCAGGAAGTGGAGGTGCGGATCGGCCGCCGCCATCAGGGCGAGCGGGTAGTGGGTGCCGTTGGACGGGCGCAGTCCGGTGAAGGCGATACCGTCCGCGGCCTCGCCGGCGGCGCCGATGCCCTCGCGGTCGACGGGGTAGGACTCGAAGACCACCAGGGTGTCGAAGAGGTTCCGGGGGCCGGCCGCCCGCTGGATCTCGGTGAGCCCGTAGTAGTGGTGTTCCTGGAGGCCCGCCTGGCGGTGCTGGAGCCGGGTGGCGAGTTCGGCGAAGGTGTCACCGGGCGCGTACTCCACGCGGACGGGCAGGGTGTTGATGAACATCCCGACCATCGATTCGACGTCCGGGACGGCGGGCGGGCGGCCGGAGACGGTGGCGCCGAACACCACGTCGCGGCGGCCGGTGAGCTGTCCGAGCAGCAGTGCCCAGGCGCCCTGGACCAGGGTGTTGACGGTGATGCCCTGGTCGGCGGCGTATCGGTGGAGGGTGCCGGACAGTTCGGGCGGCAGGCCGATCTCGATCTGGTCCAGGCCGTCGCCGGGGCCGGTTTCGGGGGCGGCGAGCAGGGTCGGCTCGCCGACTCCGGCGAGTTCGGCCGCCCAGGCGCGGGCCGAGGCCTCCCGGTCCTGCCGGGCGTGCCAGGCGAGGAATTCGCCGTAGCTCCGGGTGGGGGGCAGTCCGGTGGCGTCGCCGCGGGACGCGTAGAGCAGGAGCAGGTCGCGCATGAGCAGGGGGGACGACCAGCCGTCGGAGAGGGTGTGGTGGACGGTGAGGACGAGTTCGGCCCGGCCGGGTCCGGGGACGACGAGGGCGAGCCGGATCAGCGGGGGGACGGCGGGGTCGAAGTGGGCGGCCCGGTCCTCGGTGAGGAACGCCTCGAAGAGTTCGGTCCGCTCCGGTTCGCCGTGGCCGGTGAGATCGAGATACCGCCACGGCAGGGTCACGCCGCCCGCGGGCACGATCTGGACGACGTCGCCGCCCGCCCGCTCGGCGAAGGCCGCCCGGAGGTTGTCGTGCCGGTCCAGCAGGGCCTGTCCGGCCCGGCGCATCCGGTCCGGGTCGACATCGCCGGAGAGATGGAAGACCAGTTGGACGTGGTAGGCGTCGAAGAAGGATCCGGCGAGCATCGAGTGGAACAGGATCCCGGACTGGGCGGGGGTCACCGGCCAGATCTCGGTCAGCGGGCCGTACCGGTCCTCCCAGGTGTCGATCTCGGCCTGGTCCACCGGGACCAGGGGCGCGTCCGACGGGGTCAGTCCACCGGCGCCGGGGGTGGCGGCGTGCCGGGCCAGGGCGGTCAGGGCCCGGACCCACAGCTCGGCCAGTTCGGTGACGTCGGCCCGGGAGAGCACCCCGGTGGCGAAGCCGAAGTGGGCGGTCAGCTCGTCGCCGTCACCGGTGTCGACGGCCACCGCGTTGATCTCCAGTGCCGACAGTACGGGCAGGTCCGCGTCGGGCGCGGCGATCAGTCCGGGCCCTGAGGGGTCCGGTGCCCAGCCGAGGCCGCGCAGCTCCTCGGGGATGTCGGCGCCGGACGCCCGGCCGAGGTAGTTGAAGCCGATCTGCGGTTCCCGGTCCCCGGCGAGTACGGCGGCGGTCTCCGGGTTGAGCCGCCGGAGCAGTCCGTAGCCGATGCCGCTGCCGGGTACGGCCCGCAGCTGCTCCTTGACGGCTTTGACGGCCCGGCCGGCGGCCGGTCCGCCGTCGAGGGCTTCGGCCGGGTCGAGGCCGGTGAGGTCCAGCCGTACCGGATACATGGCGGTGAACCAGCCGACGGTCCGCGCCAGATCGGCACCGGGTACGGCGTCCTCGTCGCGGCCGTGGCCCTCCAGCCGGATCAGCGCCGGGGCGTCGGGGACGCCGCGGGCGCGGCGCCATTGGGCGAGGGCCAGGGCCAGGGCGGCCAGCAGTCCGTCGTCGGGGCCGCCGCGGAAGACGGCGGGCAGGGTGTCGAGTACGGCCTTGGTGACCTCGGCCGGGACCCGGACCCGGACGGTGTCCGCGGTGGCGGCGGTGTCGAGCGCCGGGTCGATCTCCCGGGTCCCGAGCACCGGTTCGTCGGTCGCCAGGATCCGCCGCCATGCGGGGAGTTCCGCCGTCCGCTCCGGGGTCAGCGCCTCCTCGGCCAGGGCGTGCGCCCAGCGGCGGAACGAGGTGCCGGGGGCGGTGTCCGGTGCCGGGGGGCGGCCGTCGCGGATCCGCTGCCAGGCGGCGACGAGGTCGGGGACCAGGATCCGCCAGGACACGCCGTCGACGACGAGGTGGTGCAGCACGATCAGCAGCCGGTCCGGGCCGGTGGCGGAGGTGAACCGGACGAACTGCGCCGTCGTTCCGTTCTCCGGGTCCAGCCGGTCGGCGGCGGCGTCGAGTTCGGCCTGGAGGTCGGTGCCGTCGTACGGGACCTCGCGCAGCAGGTCCTCCGCCGCCGTGGTCCCGGGCGGAGCGATCCACCAGCCGGGCCGGTCCCGGTCGAGCCGGGACCGGAGGATGTCGTGCCGGTCCAGCAGGGTCTGTACGGTGGCCGAGAGTCCGGCCCGGTCGATGTCGTCGGGCAGGGTGAGCAGCCCGGACATGCAGAGCCGGCCGAGGCGTCCGCCGAGGCCGAGGACATGGTCCGCCGTCGGCAGCAGGGGCGCCGGTCCGGTACCGCCGCCGGGCAGCTCCGCCAGGGCGGGGCGGTCCGCCGTACGGTCGCGGGCCAGTTCCGCGAGCCGGGCGACGGTGCGGTGTTCGAAGATCTCCCGGGTGCTGACCTCGATCCCGCGCGCCCTGGCCCGGGCGACGACCTGGATGGAGCGGATGCTGTCGCCCCCGGCGGCGAAGAAGTCGTTGTCGATGCCGACGCTCTCCGCGCCCAGTACCTCGGCGAAGAGGGCGCTGAGGGTCTCCTCCCGCCAGTCGCGCGGGGCCCGGCCGGTGGACGTCCGGGTGGGGTCGGGTGCGGGCAGGGCCCGGTGGTCGAGCTTTCCGTTCGGGGTGAGCGGCAGCTCCGGCAGGGGGACCAGCGCCGTGGGGACCATGTAGTCGGGGAGCCGGGACCGGAGGTGGGCGGTGATCTCGCCGAGCAGGGGGCCGATCGACCGGGCGAGTACGGGGGCGTTGGCCCGGGGCCGGCCGGGCGGGCCGCCGGGGACGTAGGTGCCGTGGACGCGGTCGGCGGAGTCGTGCCGTGGTCCGGGCAGGAGTACGGCGTCGTAGTGGCGGGCGTCCTCGCCGGACCAGGTGATCAGTGCTTCCGCGCCGCTTTCGCGGATGTGCCGGACGAGCTCCTCCGGGTCGACGGGGGCGCCGGTGGGGGGTGTCCGGCCGAGGAGTCCGGCGGCGGCGGTGAGGGCGGCCTCGGCGGCCAGCCGGGCGTTGGGGATGCCGGTCACCCGGACCGGTCCGCCGGTGCGGTCGGTGAGGCGGGCGAGGTCGGTGAGATCGGTGAGGGGTCCGGCCCAGGGCACGGCGGGTATCGCGGCCAGGTCCAGGGTCCCGGCGGGGTTCTTGTGGAGGACGACTTCGTAGCGGTGCCGGGTGAGTTCATTGTGGGCCCGGCCGGGTTTCAGCCGGATGTCGACGGCGGCGGAGTGTTCCGCGGCCCAGTCGGTGAACCACTCGGGGGCGATGACGAGTTCCCGTTCGGCCAGCAGTTCCCGGCTGACGAGGGTGCGCAGTTCCTCGTAGGAGGCGTGGGGGTGGGCGGCGCGCTGGATCGCGGTGTGCAGGAGGTGGCGGGTGCCGGCGTTGCGTACGTCGCCGACGACGATCCGGCCGTCCGGGGCGAGCAGTTCCACGGCCCGGCTCAGGACCCGGTCCAGGTAGCCGGTGTCGGGGAAGTACTGGACCACGGAGTTGAGGATGATCGTGTCGAACCGGCCGGCGGGCAGTCCGGTGGTGTCGTCGGCGGGCCGGGCGGTGAGGTGGACGCGGTCGCCGTGTCCGGCCCGGTCGGCCTGGGCCCGGACCCGGTCCACGACCGGAGCGGAGATATCGGTGCCCCAGTACTCGTCGACCCGGTCGGCGATCCGGCCCAGCAGCAGTCCCGAGCCGACCCCGATCTCCAGGATCCGGCGGGGCGCGGAGCGCAGCGCCCCGGCGACGGCGGCGTCACGCCACTCCCGCATCTCGTCGAGGGGGATGGGTTCGCCGGTGTAGCTGGAGTTCCAGCCGCGGAAGTCCTCGCCGAACTCCGCGTCGCCGGGGTCGGCGTAGGTGTCGTCGTAGAGGTCCCGCCATTCGTCCACCTGGGCGTCGGCGTCGGCGGTCGCGGCCCGTGGGGCGGGCACCACGTATCCCACCAGGCGTCGGCCGCCCCGCGGCGTCTCGCTCACCACGACGGCGGCCCGGTCGACTCCCGGGTGTGCCATGAGGGCGTGTTCGATCTCGCCGGGTTCGATCCGGAAGCCGCGGATCTTGATCTGGACGTCGGTTCTGCCGAGGTATTCGACCCGGCCGTCGCGGGTCCAGCGGACCAGGTCCCCGGTGCGGTACATCCGGGTGCCCGGCGCGCCGTGGGGGCAGGCGACGAAGCGGTTCGCGGTCAGGGCGGCCCGTCCGAGGTAGGACCGGGCGAGGCCGGTACCGGCGAGATACAGCTCACCGGCGACTCCGGGCGCGACCGGGCGGAGCGCCGGGTCGAGTACGTACAGCCGGGTGTTCCAGGCGGGCGCGCCGATCGGCAGCCGTTCGGCGCCGGGGGTGTGGCGGGCGGCGGTGACCTCGACGGCGGCCTCGGTGGGTCCGTAGAGGTTGTGGATCTCGCAGCCGGGGAGCAGTTCGGCGACCCGGTCGGCGAGGTCGGCGGGGAATGCCTCGCCGCCGGCTTCCAGCCAGCGCAGGGTGACGCACCCGGCGGCGGCGGGTTCGGCGGCGAAGGCTTCGAGCAGGGAGGGGACGAAGAAGGCTCCGGTCACGCCGGTGCGCCGGATCAGTTCGGCCAGATAGCGGGGGTCGCGCTGGCCTTCGGGGCGGGCGATGACGACGGCCGCTCCGGTCAGCGGGGCGGTGAAGGCTTCCGGGACGAGGGCGTCGAAGCCGACGGACGAGCTCATCAGGGTGCGGTCGCCGGGGCCGGTCCGGAACCGGTCGGCGCGCCAGGCCAGCATGTTGGCGGCGGCGCGGTGGGTGATCTGGACGCCCTTGGGTGCTCCGGTGGAGCCGGAGGTGTAGACGACGTAGGCGGTGTTGTCGGGTGAGAGCGCGCGTTCCGGGTCGGCCGGGGGGTATCCGGAGACGTCGGGCAGGGTGTCGTCCAGGGTCAGCAGCGGCCGGGCGTCGTCCCGCAGATAGCGCACCCGGTCGGCGGGGAGTTCGGGGTCCACGGGCAGATAGGCGGCGCCGGACTTGAGGACGGCGTAGATCGCCACCATCAGCTCCACCGAGCGCGGCAGCCGTACCATCACCAGTTGTTCCGGGCCCGCGCCGTGTTCGGCGAGCCAGTGCGCCAGCCGGTTGGCCCGCTCGTTGAACTCCTGGTAGCTCAGGGTCTCGGTCTCGCCGATCAGGGCGACGGCGGCGGGGTCCTGCCGGACCCGGGCCTCGAAGGCGTCGGGCAGGGTGGTGTCGGCCACCGCGCGGGCCGTGTCGTTGGCCGTGTGGAGGAGCCGGTCGCGTTCTTCGGCGGAGAGGACGTCGATCGCGGCGACGGGGATCGCCGGGTCGTCGACCACCTGTTCCAGGACGCGGATGAACCGGTCGACGAAGCCGGTGGCCGTGGTGTGGTCGAAGAGTTCGGTGGCGTACTCCAGGAGCCCGTGGGCGCCACCGGCCGCGGTCGGCACGATGTTGAAGAAGAGATCGAACTTGGCGGTGCCGGTACTCGCGGGTACGGGGGTGACCCGCAGGCCCGGCATGGTGATCTCGGGCCAGACGAACTGCCAGCCCAACGCGGTCTGGAACAGGGGCTGGTAGGCGGTGGAACGGTCCGGGGCGAGTACCTCGACCAGTCGTTCGAAGGGGATGTCCTGGTTGTCGTAGGCGGCGAGGGCCTTCTCCCTGATCTGCTCCAGGAGTTCGCCGAACGCCGGGTCTCCGCTGAGGTCGGCGCGGAGTACCCAGGTGTTGACGAAGAAGCCGATCAGATCGTCGAGCTGTTCGTCGGCGCGGCCCTCGATCGGGCTGCCGATGGTGATGTCGTCGCCCGCGCCCAGTTTCCGCAGCAGGACCGCCAGGGCGGCCTGGGCGACCATGGGGGCGGTGGCTCCCCGGTCGACGGCCAGTTTCTGGAGCCGGGCCAGGAGTTCGGGTGCGAGGGCGAAGGGGACGGCGCCGCCGTGGTGTCCGGCGACGGGGGGCCGGGTCCGGTCGAGGGGCAGTTGCAGTGGCTGCGGTACGCCGGTCAGCTCGTCGCGCCAGTAGGCGAGCTGACCGGCGGCGACGCTCTCCGGGTCGGCTTCGTCGCCCAGCAGCTGCCGCTGCCACAGGGTGTAGTCCTTGTACTGGATCGGGAGCGGGGTCCATTCGGGTGCCCGCCCCCGGTGGCGGGCCTCGTACGCCGTCATCAGATCCCGCAGGAAGGGTGCCATCGACGCCCCGTCGGCGGCGATGTGGTGGAAGACGAAGGCCACCACATGGTCCCGGGGCGCGGTCCGGAACACGGTCGTCCGCAGGGGTGGTTCGGTGAGCAGGTCGAAGACCTCCCGGGCGGCCTCGTGGACGGCTGCGTCCACCCGGTCCGGGGCCACATCGACCACCCGGAACCGGGTTCCGGCCTCTTCGGGGCCGAGGATCCGCTGCTCCGGATTGCCGTCGGGGTCCTCGGCGACCAGGGTGCGCAGACTCTCGTGCCGGGTCACGACATCGGTCACCGCCGCGGCCAGGGCCGCCGGGTCGAGCGGCCCTTCCAGGCGGAGCACGAACGGCTGGTTGTACGTCGCCGACGGGCCTTCCATCCGGTGGAGGATCCACATCCGGCGCTGGGCAAAGGACAACGGGATCATCGACGCTACTCCTGTACGGTCATCTGTCGCAGCTGAGGGCGTTTCGATGTGGCCAGCTCTTTGATCTGCTCCGCCAGCCGGGCGACGGTCCGGTTCCGGAACACCGTCGTGACCTTCACATCGACCTGGAGTTCGGTACGGACGCGCCCGATCAGCCGGGTGGCCAGCAGTGAGTGCCCGCCGCTTTCGAAGAAGTCGGTGTCGATACCGATCTCCTCGGTGCCGAGGAGTTCGGCGAAGAGGCGGCAGAGGACCTTCTCGTGGTGGTCGCGCGGGGCTCGTCCGGCGCTGCCGGGGGCGCGGTCGGGCGCGGGGAGCGCGTCGCGGTCGAGTTTGCCGTTCGGGGTCAGCGGCAGGGCGTCGAGGACGGTCAGGTGGGCGGGGACCATGTAGTCGGGGAGCTGCCGGGCCAGCCGGGTCCGGAGGTCGCGGGCGAGCTGGTCGGGGGTGTGCCATTCGCCGGGCGCGGAAGCGGGAGCCGGGGCGGGGGCGGCCGGGGGCCGGTCCGGGGCGTTCCGGCCGGGCCGGGTGGCGTACAGCTGGAACATCCCGGTGCCGTCGAGGCCCTCCGGGGTCCTGGCGACGACCTGGAATCCCTTGCTCTCCAGCAGTTCGGTGACGACCGCGACCCGGTCGTCGGTGTCGTGGACCTCGGCCACGATCTGGTGGATCACCGGCCAGTGGGCCGGTTCGATGCCGCGCAGGGCGGCCAGCTCGCTCCGCTCGGCGTCGATCTTCAGCAGATCGACCTCGGTCAGCCCGTGCTCCCGGATCAGCTGGGAGACGGTACGCAGCTCCACCTCGATCCGGGTACTCGCCAGCCGGTCGGTGAGCATCTCGTCGGTGAGGCGTTCGTCGTCCCCTGCTCCGGAGCCGGAGTCGGAGCCGGCGGCGCTGTCGCCGGACTCGTTGGCGATCACCCGGCGCAGGGTCTCCCGCTCGGCGGCCTCGTCGGCGAAGCGCCCCGACATCAGGGACATCTCGGGGTAGTGGGTGAAGGTGGCGACCCCTTCGGTGTCGGCGATGCCGTACTCCGTCACCACGGCTTCGAGCCCGTGGAGTTCGGCGTTGAGCCGGTAGAAGGCGGCCGTCTCCGGGATCGGTTCGCAGGCGTGGATCCGGACGCCGCGCGCCAGCGATCCGGCCCAGATTCCGAACATACCGATATGTCCGCCGATGTCGACGATCCGGGCGCCGTCGCCGATGGTGATACCGCCGTGGGCGTATTCGGCGCGCCGGAAGATCTCGTCGTAGAGATAGCCGATATTCGATTTGTTCCGTCCGGCCACCGTCATGCCGTTGGGCAGTTCGTGCAGCTCGACCCCGGTGAGGCGGCCGGTCCCGGCGAGCGTCAGCCGCCGGGCGACCCCGGGGGCCGTCTCGGGGTCCACCACCGCGTAGCCGCTGAGCCGCCGGTCGCCGGTCGCGTCCGTACGGGCGATCACCGCGGCCTGCCGGACGGCCGGATGGCTGGTCAGCGCCGCCTCGATCTCGGCCGGTTCGATCCGGAAGCCGCGCAGTTTCAGCTGGGCGTCGGTCCGGCCGAGGTAGTCGAGGCGCCCGGCGCGGTCCCACCGTACGAGATCGCCGGTACGGTACATCCGCGCGCCGGGCCCGCCGTGGGGGCAGGCGACGAACCGGCCTGCGGTCAGCGCGGCCTGCCCGAGATATCCCCGGGCCAGCCCGGTACCGGCCAGGTACAGCTCGCCGGGGACCCCGGGCGGTACCGGCCGCAGCGCCCGGTCCAGGACGTACACCCGGGTGTTCCAGATCGGCACGCCGATCGGTACGGGGCCGGAGTCGTCGGGGCCGCAGGCGTGGTAGGTGACGTCGACGGCCGCCTCGGTGGGCCCGTACAGGTTGTGCAGTCCGACGCCGGGCAGGGTACGGGCGAAGGCGCGGGCGGTCTCCCGGGTCAGGGCCTCGCCACTGCTGAACACCCGGCGCAGGGTCCCGGCGCAGCCCGCCGCGGCCGGTGCGGCGAGGAACGCCTGGAGCATCGACGGCACGAAGTGGCAGGTGGTGACGGACTCCTCGGTGATCAGCCGGGCCAGATAGCCGGGGTCCTTGTGTCCTTCGGGGTCGGCGACCACCAGGGCGGCGCCCTCGGCGAGGGGCCAGAAGAACTCCCAGACCGAGACGTCGAACGACGCCGGGGTCTTCTGGAGGACCCGGTCCCCGGCGGTGAGCCCGTAGACGTGCTGCATCCACCGCAGCCGGTTGACGATCGACCGGTGCGACACCTGGACGCCCTTGGGGCGGCCGGTGGAGCCGGAGGTGTGGATGACATAGGCCGCGTTGTCGGGCGAGAGCGCGCGTTCCGGGTTCGCCGACGGGTATCCGGTGGTGTCCGGCGGCTCGGCGCCGAGTACCAGCAGCGGACGGGCGTCGTCGAGGATCTGCCGCGCCCGGCCCTCGGGCAGACCGGTGCCCACCGGCAGATAGGCGGCGCCCGTCTTGATCACCGCGTACAGGGCCACCACCAGGTCGGCGGAGCGGGGGACGCGTACCGCGATCAGCTCTTCGGGCCCGGCGCCGCGTTCGATCAGCCAGTGCGCCAGCCGGTTGGCCCGCCGGTTCAGCTCCCCGTAGGTCAGCCGCTCCCCCGCCGCGATCACCGCGAGGTCGTCGGGCCGCTCCCCGGCCCGGCGCTCGAAGGCGTCCGGCAGGGTGTCGCCGGGCGGCGGGTAGGCGTACGCGGTGTCGTTGACCTCCGCGAGCGACCACTCCCGTTCCCGGTCGGTGAGGATGTCGACGGCCCCGACGGGGGCCGTGGGATCGGTCCGGATCCGGTCCAGTACCCGGACCAGCCGGGCGGCGATCGCCTCGGCCTCGGCCCGGTCGTAGAGGTTGTTCTGGTAGTCGAGGGAGAGCCGCAGATAGGGGTCGGAGGCGTTGAGGCTGAGCGGGTAGTGCGATCCGGCGAAGGGCCGGATGCCGTCGATGGTGAAGCCCGCCGAGGCATTGGCCTCGACGATGCCCTCACGGTCCACCGGATAGTTCTCGAACGCGATCATCGTGTCGAACAGGGCGGGCATGGCGACATCGCGCTGGATGTCGGCCAGCCCGTAGAAGTGGTGGTCGAGCAGGGCGGTCTGCCGGTCCTGCAATGCGGTGACGACCTCGGCCAGGCTCCGGCCGGGCGGGCAGAGCACCCGGATCGGGAGGGAGTTCACGAAGAGGCCGACCATCTCGTCCGAGCCGGGCAGATCGGCCGGGCGGCCGTTGACGGCGGCCCCGAACACCACATCGGTCTGCCCGGTGAGCTTGCTCAGCAGAACCCCCCAGGCGGCCTGGACGAGGGTGTTGAGGGTGACGCCGAACTCCGCGGCCCGCGCGGCGAGTTCCCGGCCCCTGTCGATGGTCAGCGGCACCTCGACCCGGCCGAGTGCGGACGCCTTCTCCCGCAGGGGGTTGTCCGGGGCCACCAGGGTCGGCTGGTCGAAGCCGGCCAGCTCGGCCTTCCAGCGGGCCTCCGACGCCGCCCGGTCCCGGGTCGAGAGCCAGGCGAGATAGTCGCCGTAGCTCCGGACCGGGGCGGGCTCGTGGGTCCCGGCGTAGAGCTGGATCAGATCCTTGAACACCAGCGGTGACGACCAGCCGTCGAAGACGGTGTGATGGGCCGTCAGAACGAGGACGGCCCGCCCGGGGCCGTGGGTGAGCAGCGCCAGCCGGAACAGCGGCGGCCGTGCGGGGTCCAGCTGGTCGGCCCGGTCCTCGGCGAGGACGGTGTCGAGCGCCGCGTCCCGGGCCGCCGGGTCGCGGCCGTTGAGGTCGAGATGCCGCCAGGGCAGGACGACGCCTTCCGGGACGACCTGGACCGGTTCGCCGTCCGCGCCGGTGAGGAACGCCGAGCGCAGATTGGGATGGCGGTCGAGCAGGGCCTGCCCGGCCGCGCGCATCCGCTCCGGGTCGACGTCTCCGGAGAGCCGGAGCACGAACTGCATGTGGTAGACGTCGAAGGAGCCGTCGGCGACCGCGGCCTGGAACTGGATGCCGGACTGCCCGGGTGCCTGGGGCCAGACGGCGGTGAGCCGGCCGTACCGCTCCTCCCAGGTCTCGATCTCGGACTGGGCCACCCGGACCAGCGGGGCGTCCGACGGGGTCAGCCCGCCGGTTCCGGGGCGGGTGGCGTGCCCGGCCATGCCGCGCAACTGCTCGGTCCACAGCCCGGCCAGCTCCGTGGTCCGTTCCCGGGTGAGCAGCCCGGTGGGGAACATGAACGCCGCCTCCAGCCGGGTGCCGTCGGGGGTGTCCACGGCGACCGCGCCGACCTCCAGGGCGGAGAGGGCGGGCAGATCGGGGTCGGGCAGCGGGGCCAGCTCGGTCGACCAGGGCGCGGGTCCCCAGCCGTCGGCGCGCAGGGCCTCGGGCACATCGGTGCCGGAGATCCGGCCGAGGTAGTTGAAGCCGATCTGCGGTGCCGGACATCCGGCGAGTTCGGCGGCCGTCTCCGGGTTGAGACGGCGCAGCAGCCCGTAACCGACGCCCTTGTCGGGGATGCTCCGGAGCTGCTCCTTGATCTGTTTGACCGCCCGTCCCGCGTCGGGTCCGCCCGCCGCGGCGGCGGCCGGGTCCGTACCGCCGGTGTCGATCCGGGCCGGGTACATGCTGGTGAACCAGCCGACGGTGCCGGAGAGGTCGGCACCGGGCAGCAGGTGTTCCTCCCGGCCGTGGCCCTCCAGCCGGACCAGGGTCGGCCCCGCCGTGCCCCGCCACCGTTCGACGGCGAGGGCGAGGGCGGCGAGCAGGACATCGGTTCCGGTGGCGCGGTAGGCGGCCGGGAGGGTGGTCAGTACGGCCTCGGTGATCTCGGCGGAGAGCCGGACCCGGACGCTGTCGACGGTCGACATCAGATCGACCGCCGGGTCGTACGCGCGGCTGCCCAGCGGGGGCTCCGGGGTTTCCAGCACCTCCCGCCAGTACGCCAGCTCCGCCGTCCGCTCCGGGGTGCGCGCCTCGGTCTCCAGCGCCGCCGCCCACCGCCGGGCCGAGGTTCCGCCCGCCGCCGGGCCGGGCGTCCGGCCGGACCGGACCCGTCGCCACGCCTCGGCGAGGTCCGCCATGAGGATCCGCCAGGAGACGCCGTCGACCACCAGGTGGTGCAGGACGACGAGCAGTCTGCCCGCCGCCGGGGCGGCGTCGAACCAGACGAAGGCGGCCATGGTCCCGTTCTCCGGGTCGAGCCGCCCGGTCGCGTCGGCCAGCTCCCGCCGGGCCGCCGCCAGCCGGGAGGGTTCGTCCCACCGGTCGTCGCAGGGGACCCGGTGGATCAGGTCCGCCGCCCGTACGGAGCCGGGCTCGGGGACGTCGAGGGAGAGGCCGCCGTCCCGGACCAGCCGGGCCCGCAGCAGGTCGTGCCGGTCGAGTACGGCGTCGAGGGTCGCGGCCAGCCCGGCCGCTTCGATGCCTGCGGGCAGCTCCAGGACCATCGACATGGCGAACCGGTTCAGTCCGCCGCCCTGTTCGAAGATCTCGCGGGCCACCGGGGGCAGTGGCATCGGGCCGATCGCGCCGCCGGTGTCCTCGGCGGGTCCGGGCGTACCGGTGCCGCGGGCGGCGGCCAGTTCGGCGAGCCGGGCCGCCGTCCGGTGCTCGAACACCTCCCGGGTGGTCAGCTCCAGGCCCCGGGCCCTGACCCTGGCCACGACCTGGATCGACCGCAGGCTGTCGCCGCCGACGGCGAAGAAGTCGTCGTCGGCGCCGACCCGGTCCACGCCGAGGACATCGGCGTAGACGGCGGTGACGATCCGTTCGGTCTCGGTCCGGGGCGCCCGGTAGGCCTCGCCGGTGAACTCGGGCTCGGGCAGGGCCGACCGGTCCAGTTTGCCGGTCGGTCCGAGCGGCAGCCGGCCGAGGGTGACGAAGGCCGAGGGCACCATGTAGTCGGGGAGCCGGGCCGCGACGAAGGTCCGCAGCTCGGCGGCGGACGCACCGGCCAGGACGTGCGACACGTCGCCGATGCCTCCGGCTCCGTCGTCCCCGACGGCGCCGTCGCCGGTGTGCACGACATAGGCGACCAGCCGCCGCCCGCCGGAGGGTGCCTCCCGGGCGATCACCACCGCCTGGCTGATCCCGGGGTGCGCGGCGACGGCCGCCTCGACCTCGGCGGTCTCGATCCGGAAACCGCGGACCTTGACCTGCCCGTCGGCCCGGCCGACGCACTCCAGTTGCCCGTCGGCGTTCCAGCGGGCGAGGTCGCCGGTGCGGTACATCCGCTCACCCGGGGGGCCGAACGGGTTCGCCGTATAGCGTTCGGCGGTGAGGCCGGGGCGGTGGTGGTAGCCCCGGCCGAGGCAGATCCCGGCCACGTACAGCTCGCCGACGACGCCCTGGGGCGCGGGGGCGAGTCCGGGGCCCAGTACGTAGGCGCGCATATTTCCCAGCGGGGTGCCGATGGGGACGACGTCGCCGTCCGGGCACTCCTCGGCCGGGTCGAGGGCGTAGGTGGTGGCGTAGAAGCTCTCGCTCTGCCCGTACGAGTTCACGATCCGCGCCCCGGGCAGTACCCGGCGCAGTTCGTGTACCAGCCGGGTGGGGAACACGTCTCCGGCGAGGACGACCGTCCGGACGTCGGGCGCCTTCGCCAGCTGGTCCACCAGCTCCCCGAGGACCGAGGGGACGGCGCTGATCACCCGGCCGTCCCAGGTGTCGCGTTCGGCGAGCGACGGCAGATCGGCCACGATCTCGGCGGTACCGCCGGTGGCCAGGGTGGTCAGCAGCTCGAAGACCGACACGTCGAAGTTGACGGAGGTCCCGGACTGGATCCGCCAGCCGGGCGGGGTGTCCAGGACCCGGATCAGCTCCCGGACACCGTTGACGACATTGCGGTGGGTGATCGTCGCGCCCTTCGGCTGCCCGGTGGAGCCCGAGGTGTACATCACATAGGCCGGGTTGTCGGGGTGCGGGGGCGCGATCGGGGCGCCGGTGTCCGGTGGTCCACCGCCCTCCGCCCGGACGGCGCCGTGGTCGATCTCGACGGTCACGAGGCCGCCCCCCGGCAGCTCGCGCCGGGTCGCGGCGTCGGTGACGGCGAACCGCGGCACGGCCTCGGCGAATACGGTCTCCACCCGGCCGCCCAGGTGGCGGGGGTCCATCGGGAGATAGGCGGCACCGGACTTGAGGATCCCGAGCAGCCCCACCACCAGGTCCTCGGTCCGGGGCAGGGCCAGTACCACCAGGTCCTCGGGCCCGGCGCCGCGCCGGGCCAGCTCCCGGGCGACCTCGTCCGCCCGTTCGCCGAGCCGCCGGTAGGTCAGGGTCCGGCCTTCGCAGACGATCGCGGCGGCGTCCGGTGTCAGGGCCGCCCGGGCGTCGAAGAGTTCGGGGACGGTCAGTGCCGACGTCTCGGCGGCGGTGTCGTTGAACCGGTCGAGCAGCCGGTCCCGTTCGGCCGGGCCGAGTACGTCGAGCCCGCCGACCGGCCGCCCCGGGTCGGCGGTCAGCCGCCCCAGCACCCGGACGAAGCGCCCGGCGACGTCCTCGGCGGTCTCGCGGTCGAAGAGGTCGGTGGCGTACTCCAGCCGGCCGGCGGCTCCGCCCGTACCGTCCGGGATCAGATCGAAGAAGAGGTCGAACTTGGCGGTCCCGGTCTCCAGCCGTTCGGACCGGGCGTCGAGGCCGGGGAACCGGGCCGCCGGTACGGGCGGCTGCCAGGCGAGCATCACCTGGAAGAACGGGTTGTACGCGGTGGACCGGTCCGGGTTCAGCAGCTCCACCAGCCGCTCGAACGGCAGGTCCTGGTGGTCGTAGGCGGCGAGGGCCCGGTCCCGTACCCGCCCGAGGAGCTGACGGAAGGTCGGGTTCCGGGAGAGGTCGACCCGGAGGACCCAGGTATTGACGAAGAAGCCGACGAGCTCCCTCAGCTCCTCGTCGGTACGGCCCGCGATCGGCGCGCCGATCGGGATGTCGTCGCCGCAGCCCAGATGGTGCAGCAGTACGGCGAGGGCGGAGTGCATCACCATGGAGACCGTGGTGTCGGCCCCGGCGGCCAGCTCCTCCACGGCCCGGAGCACTCCGGAGTCGACGGTGAAGCGGACGACGTCGCCCCGGTGGCTCATGCTCCTGGGGCGCGGGCGGTCCGTCGGCACGGCCAGGGGCTGGGCCAGCCCGGCGAGGGTCCGCCGCCAGTACGCGAGCTGCCCGGCGGCGAGGCTGTCGGGGTCGGTCTCGTCGCCGAGGACGTCCCGCTGCCAGAGCGTGTAGTCCGCGTACTGCACCGGCAGCGGCTCCCACACCGGGGCGCCGCCGTCCCGGCGGGCCGTGTAGGCGGCGATGAGATCGCGGAACAGCGGTGCGAAGGACTCCCCGTCGACGGCGATGTGGTGCATCACCAGGACCAGCGTGTGTTCGGCGGGTCCGCGGCGCAGCAGTACGGCGCGTACGGGGATGTCGGCGGCGAGGTCGAAGGTCGCGGTGGCCGCCTCGTGGACGGCCGCCGGTTCGTCGTCCTCCGCGACCGGGACGACCGGCAGCCGGAACGGGCTCTCGTCGGCCGGCAGCACCCGTTGGTACGGTACGCCGCCGTCGTCCTCGACGATCACCGTACGGAGGACCTCGTGCCGGTCGACGACATCGCGGAGGGCGGCCTCCAGTGCGCCCGCGTCCAGCTCGCCGCCGAGCCGGAGGGCGAAGGCGCCGTTGTACGTCGGCGACGGGCCTTCGAACCGGTCCACGAACCACAGTCGGCGCTGCGCGAACGACAACGGGATCATCGTCTCTCCAAGGGGGTAGGGCTGCCGGGGCGCGGTCGGCGGCTCAGTTCCGGTCGAGTACCGCCAGGAGTTCGGCGTTGTAGAAGTCGTCGATGGAGCAGGCACCCGACACCGTCGAGAAGTACCGGTCGGTCAGCTCCTGGTGGCCGGTGAGATGCCGGAGCATCGCCGTCCGCCCCTCGGGCTTCAGCTCCGCCACGTTGAGCGCGCCCTGGTAGATGTCGGAGAAGGTGTCCTCCAGATCGTCCTGGTAGCGCTGCAGGGCCTCCTCCAGCGCCGGGCCGTCGTGGAGCCGGTCCCCGACGTGGCCGGTCAGCGACTGGGCCTGGAGGAAGGCGTCGGTGATGCCCCGGGCGGTGATGGAGTCCTTGTGGTGGACGGCGTCGCCGAGCAGGACCCAGCCGGGGCCGTACGCCCGGCGGAAGTAGTTCTCCTGGTGCCCGGTGCCGTAGAACTGCTCGACCCGCTCGCCCGCCGCCATCCGTTCGAAGAGCTCGGGGGCGGTCGAGCGGACGGCTTCGAGCCAGTGGGCCTCCACCGCCGTACGGACCCCGGCGAACTCGGCCTGCGGGAAGTAGGCCATGACGAGGGTGAGGCCGTCGTTGGTCGGCACGGAGACGATCCACCGGCCCGGCCGTTCATGGATCTCGAAGCCGGAGGGGACCCCGGCCCAGTAGCTGTAGTAGACACAGGACAGCCTCGGGTGTTCGACGACGTTCCGCGCCCCGGTGGTACGGGCCACCAGGGACCGCATCCCGTCGGCGCCGACGACCAGCCGCGCCCGCTCCGTCGTCTCGGTGCCGCCCGGCGTGGTGTACCGCACCCCGGCGACCCGGCCGCCGTCGTGGACCAGGCCGGTGACCGTGCAGGACTCCCGGAACTCCGCTCCCGCCGCCACGGCCCCGCCCGCCAGAACCGGGTCCAGGACGAACCGCCTCGGCGCGTACGTGGTCCGATAGCCGTCGACCGGCAGGGAGAAGCCGTCCAGCCGGACTCCGGGGCCCCGGTAGCTCTCCCGGTCGATCGGCGGGCAGCCGGTGGCCCGGAGCCGGTCGAGCAGTCCCCAGCGGCCGAGCAGGGCCACGCCCGGCTGATGGATGTAGTGGGAGGAGAGGGTGTCCTTCGGGAATCGCGCCTTCTCCAGCAGCAGGGTGCGATATCCCCGCCGGGCGAACAGCATGGCCGCCGGTGAACCCGCGCACCGGGCACCTATGACAATGATGTCGTACACGGCGCCTCCCTGCCGGTGAGGTCGGAATTTCTCCGGTCGGCCGGAGCGGCGGATATCACCGGGGGTTGACCGCGTCGGGCGATACGTCTTCTTTTCCCTCGGCGCTCTCGGTCTTCTCGGCGTTCTCGGCGTTCTCGGCGTTCTCGGCTGCCTCGATATAGGCGACGATCGAGGCCACCGTGGGATTGCGGAACATCTGATCCACCGGCACTTCGACACCCAGCTCATCGATATAGGCCATCTGAATCTTGGCCATGATCACGGACTGGCCGCCGAGGGCGAAGAAGTCGTCATCGGCGGAGATGTCGTCGCGCTCCAGTTCCCGGCACCAGATACGGCGTACCGCTTCGGCAGTCATCGGCTTCCTCTCGGTGGTCGGCGGGATCGGCGGCTACCGGCCCGGCCGGTCGTCGGCGTACCGGTCGCGCCAGGCATCGGCCAGGGCCGCGCGATCGGCCTTTCCATGCGGGCTCAGCGGCAGCCGGGAAATGCTCAGAAAACTGGTCGGAACCATGTTCCGGGGCAGGGTCTCCAGAAGCCGGGCGCGCAGTTCGTCCCCGGTAGGGCCGCCGCCCGCCGGGACGACGAAGGCGACCAGCCGGACCTCGCCCGAGCCGGTGCGGACGGCCACCACGGCCGCCTCCCGGACTCCGGCGATCCGGCCCAGGGCGCGTTCGACATCGGCCGGGTCGATCCGTGTGCCGCGGATCTTCACCTGGGCGTCCAGCCGCCCGGCGACGACGAGTTGGCCCGACTCGGTCACCCGGCCCCGGTCACCCGTGCGGTACAGGCCGCGCGGTACGCCGTGGACCGGGGCGGTGATGAAGCGCTCGGACTCGGGGCCGCCCCCGTTGAGATAGCCCGCGCCGACGCCGGTGCCGAAGATGCAGATCTCGCCGTACTCCCCCGCCCCGACGCCCCGCAGCCGTTCGTCGACGACCTGGATACCGGTGTTGTGGGCCGGGGTGCCGACCGGGGGGATGTCGTGTTCGTCGGGCCGGTAGCCCGACAGGTCGTACGAGGTCGCGACGTCGGTGCACTCGGCGACGCCGTACTGGTGCAGCAGGGTGCAGGTGGTGCCGTCCCGCCGGGCCCAGTCCATGATCCGCTCGGCGCGCAGCGGCTCCCCGCCGAACAGGATGTGATCCAGCCGCGCGAGGGCGTCACCGCCGCGCGCGATCTCCCACTCGACCAGCAGATACAGGGTGCTGGAAGCGCAGTGCACCACCCGGATGCCGTACCGGCCCAGCAGCCGGTGGGCGAGTGCCGGGTCGAAGTTCCGGCTGGCCATCAGATGCTGGGTGGCGCCGCAGAACAGCGGGGCCATCAGGGCGCGCTGGGAGAGGTCGAAGCCGAAGGCGCTGACGACCAGATGGCTCGATCCCCGGTGCATCCGGTAGGCGGTCCGGAGCCAGTTCAGCAGATTGAACCAGCCCTCGTGCCGTACGGCCGTCACCTTCGGGACCCCGGTCGAACCCGAGGTGAAGACCGCGTAGCAGATGTCGTCGCCGGAGATCGCGACGGCGGGATCGGTCGCCGGGAAGTCCGCCGTCCGCCCGGCCCCCCGGTCGAGGAGGAGCACCTCGGCATCGGCCGATTCGACCAGGGCGGCCGTCTCCGGGGAGGCCACGATCAGGGCGAGACCGGGGACCTGGCCGAGCAGCAGCCGCAGCCGGGCCGCCGGGTAGGCCGGGTCGAACGGTACGTAGGCCGCGCCCGCCTTCAGGGTGCCGAGCAGGGCGACGACCATGTCGATCGAGTAGTCGAGGCAGATTCCGACCCGGGTGCCCCGGCCGTGGCCGCGGGCGACGAGGAAGTGGGCGAACCGGTTGGCCCGCGCGTTCAGCTCGCCGTAGGTCACCCGCTGTTCGCCGTGGACGACGGCGACGGCGTCGGGGGCGGCGGCCGCGTGCGTCTCGAACCGCCGGTGTACGAGGGGCGCCGGGGGCAGGGCGACCCGTTGTCCCTGAAGGATCATCAATCGGCTCCGATGCGGTAGCGCGCGTCCGGCCGGGCGCCGGGTCGCGGCGGTCCGCGGCCGGTGCCGTGGGGGTGTACCGGCCGTGGCGATCGCCGGTACGCGGCCCGGGGCCGGGTGCTCAGACGGGGCGCCGTCCGGCGGCGTCCAGGACCCGGGTCACCCACTGGCCGACGGGCAGGCCGTGGGCGGCGGCCGCCTCGGCGTAGTGGTCGAGCTGTCCGGCGGACAGTTCGATGGTGAGCGTCGTGACCGCCGGCCGCCGCTCACCGGCGGCGGCTGCGGCTGCGGGCCCGGTCGCGCCGGGTGGTCCGGTGGTGCCGGGCCGCCGGTCACCAGGGGCCGGCAGGGCTCCGGCCGGTACCGACTGCTCGGCGAGACCGGCCCTGACCGCCCGGCGCAGCTCGTTCCGCGACCACTTGCGCTGTTCGGCCCGGCGCAGCCAGTAGTCCTGCTCCGGCGGCGACAGCCGGGTCACCTCGGCGTGATGGGCGAAGCTGAGGGTGTCCCGGCGGCGGTCGTGCTCGAACCGCCGGGCCACCCAGGCGTAGTTGCGCAGGGTCTGGTAGTCGAGCCCCGTGCGCTCGATCGCCTCCCGGTAGCGCCGCCAGCCGTAGGCGGCCTCGCCGAAGACAAGCCAGTCGCCGAGCCACCAGGCGGAGGAGTTCGACAGTTCGCGCAGACTGGATCCGATCCGCTCCCAGGACCGTTCCGACAGCGTCTCCGGGAAGATCATCCCCGTCTTCCGTACCTGCGTCTGCTTGCCGACGAACGACAGCACGACATCGCGCTGCGCGCGTTCGCCGCCGCCCGTGGCCACCGGCATCGTTCCGGGTCCGCTCACGGTTCTCACAGGGCGTCCTCCACAGTCTTCTCTCCCCATCGAGGTGTTCGTCCGGACGTGGACGGACCGCCCGGCCGGGCGGGAGGGGCGGTCAGTCCGCCGCCATGGCCTCCCGCAGGCTCCGGGGGCGCAGATCGGTCCAGTTCCGCTCCACGTACTCCAGGCACTCGGCCCGGGACGCCTCGCCGAAGACCACCCGCCAGCCCGCGGGCACCTCGGCGAACAACGGCCACAGGGAGTGCTGGTCCTCGTCGTTCACCACGACGTGGAAACGACCGTCCTCGTCATCGAAAGGGTTCGTACTCACTGCCACCGTCCTCGATCGTCACGGAGGTCTGCCGGGGGAAATCGGAAATCGCCGGTGCGGGCGCTGGTTCCCGGGGTCGGCTTCGTCCTGTCGACGGGACACCCGGCATCCACGGCGGCCCGGAATGCTGACGCCACGCTAGGTCCCGGCCGCCGACGCCGCAAGGACGGCGGGAAAGCCGTTCTCCCGGCCTCAGGACCGGATCTGTATCGACCCGGTGTTCTGTGCCACGATGGCGGAGCCGGACCCGTTTCCGGGCCTGCTCGAAATGTATGCCGAAGCCGATTCGGCCCATCGGGTGCGGGAAGGGAATTCCGGGGCCGAATTCCCCCGGACGACTCCCCGCCGCCCCTGCGCCCGTACTCCGGCATTACGGTGATCCGGCGTTTCCGCATGACGGCGGCACGGCAGCACGGCGTTACGGGAGCACGGCGTCGCGCACGGTTCGACATCCACCATCCATCCGCCCCGGACGGCCGTCAGAAACCGTACGGGAGCCCCGCCTGGAGGCGATGCAGTGACCAAGCCGACGACTTCGGAGCGGGACGGGGTCCCCTTGCTCTGTCTTCCGTTCGCCGGGGGCGGCGCGAACTTCTTCCACCCGTGGAACAAGGCGGGTCTCCGCGGGGTCGTGGCGGCACCGCTCGCGCTGCCCGGCCGGGAGCGCCTGCTGGACGAGGAGCCGTACCGGGATGTGCACCGGGCGGCGGACGGACTGCTTCCGGCGGCGCTCGCCGCGGCGGGGGACGGTCCCGTCGCCCTCTTCGGGCACTGCTTCCTCGGCGCGGTGCTCGCCTATGAACTCACCCGCCGGATCACCGCGGTCTCCGGTGTCGAGGTGGTGCGGCTGTTCGTCAGCGCCGCGCGCCCGCCGTCCGCCGGACCGGCCAGCGATGTGTCCGCGCTCTCCGACGACGCCTTCCTCGCCCATGTCGAGAAGACCACCGGACGGAGTTACCCGGCCTTCGACGTGCCGGAGATCCGGGAGCTGCTGCTGCCGACGCTGCGGGCGGACTTCGCGATGGACGAGGGCTACCGGCCGGGCGACGGCGGCCCGCTCGATGTGCCGGTGACCGCCGTGTACGCCTCCGGCGACGCGTTCGTGTCCCGGGCCGACGTGGACCGCTGGCGGGAGGTGACGACCGCCGGTTTCACCCTGGTCGGGGTCGACGGGGGCCATATGTATCCGGCGGACGACCCCGGGCCGCTGCTGGAACTGATCTCCACGGCCGTCGCCGGGGGCCCCGGCCGTCCCGAGGGGGCCGGTCATGGCGCTGCGTGAGAAGACCGTGGTGATCACCGGGGCGGCCCGGGGGATCGGCCGGGCGTGCGCCGTCCGGGCGGCCGAGGAGGGCGCGGATCTCGTCCTGGTCGACATCTCCGGGGATCTGCCGGAGATCCCCTATCCCCTCGGGTCAGCGGATCAGCTGGAGCGGACCGCGCGGCTCTGCCGCGAGCACGGGGCATCCGTACTCGTCGCACCGGCCGATGTCCGTTCGGCCGAAGCGGTCGCCTCGGCGATCACGGCGGCGGTGGACCGGTTCGGCCGGATCGACGCGCTGATCAACAACGCGGGCGTGGGGGCGCCGTCGGGCCGGCCCGCCCATGAGGTCACCGAGGAGGAGTGGCGGGTGATGCTGGAGGTCAACCTCTCCGGGCCCTGGCGGCTGATCACCGCCGTCGCCCCGGTGATGCTGGCCCAGCGGGCGGGCAGCATCGTGAATGTCGCCTCGACGGCCGGTGTCGTGGGCTACCGCCACTTCGCCGGCTATGTCGCCTCCAAACACGGACTGGTCGGTCTGAGCAAGGCGGCGGCGCTGGACTACGCGCCCGCGAACATCCGGGTCAACGCCCTCTGCCCGGGGCCGGTCCGGGACGATCCCGCGGTCGACGGCCAGATGACGGCGGTCGTCGCGGACGCGCTCGGCATCAGCTACGAGGAGCAGGAGGCGGTCTATCTGGAGTCGGTGGCGACCGACTCCCTGGTCGACCCGGCCGATGTCGCGGGTGCGGCGGTCTGGCTGGCCGGGGACGACTCCCGGATGGTCACCGGAACGGTGGTCACCGTCGACGCCGGTTTCACCGCCCGCTGACCCCGCAGGACTTCTCCCCGGTCCCAGCCAAAGGAGTGAGTGTGTCCGTCCCCAGCGCAGCGGCCGACGGGATGCCCCCGGCCGATCCCCCAAGCGGGCGGCCGCTCGCCCAGGTCTGCCACAGCCTCGTCCGGCGGCTGCCCACCGGGACCGGCGCGGCCTCGGTACGCGCCGCCCTCGACGCCCTGATGGAGCGTCACCCCGGCTTCCGGGGCGTACGGCTCTTCGACGAGAGGCTCGGCGTGGGCGCGGGCGACCCGGTGGCGCGGATCCGCCGCGACCGGGAGGCGGGCCGTACGGTCGACGGCGATCCGGTCGTCGCACGGGCCGTCGTCCTGGGCTATGCCGACGGCGAGGCGGATCTGGTGCTGGTGGCACACCGCCGGGTGGCGGCGGACCGGCGGGCCCTGGGTCGGCTGGCCTCGGCGTTGTCGGAGCCCGGTTCGCCCCTCACGCCACCGGAGGCGGCGGCCCCGGGCCCGGAACCGGCCCCGGCATCGACCCCGGCGCGTGGTGACGCGTCCCGTACCCCTGCCCGTACGACCGGCGGGGCGCCCCCGCTGCCGTGGGGGCTCGGCGATCCGGACCGGGCGGGCCGGATCCGTACCGTCGAACTGGCCGCCGCGAAGGTCGCGGCCGACACCGCGCCCGCACTGCTGGTGGCGGCCACCGCCCTGGTCCTCGCCCGCTACGGCGCCTCGGAGCAAGCCGTGTTCGGGCTGCTCGCCGAGGGGCCGGGCGGTGGGGAGACGGAGTCCCTGGTCATCCTCCCCGTACGGGACGGGGCCGGGGTCACCGAACTCCTCGAAGCGGCGGCCGAACGCACGGCCCCGGGCGGCGAGCGGCCACCGGAGGCACCCGCGGTCCGGGTCCTGCTCACCGAGGAGCGCCCGGGCGAGAGCTACCGGCCCGCCGTCGCCCCCGCCTTCCCGGCGACCCTGGACTGGCGGTACGACCCGGACGGCACCGTCAGCGGTGTGCTCCACCACGACGAGGGCGCCGTCGCCCCGGCCGTCGCCCGGCAGTTCGCCGGACACCTCGACCGCGCCGTACGCGAACTGGCCGATGCCCCCGCCACGGCCGCGCTCGGCGACATCGCGCTGGTCACCGCCGACGAGGCCGCCGCCGTCCGCGCCGCCGGACGTACCCCCGCCAGGGACGGTACGGCCCCCGTTCCCCTCCACGAGACCTTCCGCGCGGTAGCGGCCGCCCAGCCGGACGCCCCCGCGCTCTCCGGCCCGGGCGGCACGCTCGACTACGCCGAACTCGACGCCCGCTCCGATACGGCGGCCCGTGTGCTGCGGTCCCGTGGCGTACTGGCGGGCGACCGGGTCGGGGTCTGTCTCGATCGCGACACCGATCTGGTGGTGACCCTGCTGGGGATCCTCAAGTCCGGCGCCGCGTACGTCCCGATGGACGGCGCCTATCCGGCGGACCGGCTGGTCCACACGGTCACCGACGCCGGTCTGCGGCTCGTGGTGTCGTCCGCGCCGGACTTCCCCGCAGTGGCGGGGGTGACCGTACTGTCCCCGGCCGAGCTGTCGCACGCCGACGACGGCCCGGACCCGGCCCGCACCGATACCGGCACCGACGCGGATGCCATCGCCTATGTCATCTACACCTCGGGCTCCACCGGGCGCCCCAAAGGCGTCGCGGTCCCCCACCGCAATGTCCACGCCCTGCTCTCGGCCACCGCCGACGACTTCGGGTTCACCCCCGCGGACACCTGGACGCTCTTCCACTCCAGCGCCTTCGACTTCTCCGTCTGGGAGATCTGGGGGGCGCTGCTCACCGGTGGACATCTGGTCGTGGTGCCGTACTACGTCTCCCGGAGCCCCGAGGACTTCCACGGCCTGCTGGTCCGGTATCGCGTCACCGTCCTCAGCCAGACCCCGTCCGCCTTCGCCGCCCTCAACGAGGCCGACCGGCACTCCCCGGCCGCCCTCTCGGTGCGGCTGGTCGTCTTCGGCGGCGAACCGCTGGACGTACGGATCCTCCGGGACTGGTTCCGCGGCCATCCGCACACCCGCTGCCGGGTGGTGAATATGTACGGCATCACCGAGACCACCGTCCATGTCACCGCCCACACCGTCACCCCGCCCGATCTCGCCACCGGCTCCCGGACCGTCGGCCGGGCGCTGCCCGGCTGGTCGGTCTCCGTACGCGATCCGGCGGGCCGGGTCCAGCCCTTCGGCGCCCCCGGCGAGATCTGGGTCGGCGGCGCGGGCGTGGCCGACCGCTATCTCGGCCGGGACGAGCTGACGGCGGCCCGTTTCGTGACCGACCCCGCCACCGGGGAACGGGTCTACCGCAGCGGGGATCTGGGCCGGCTGCGCCCGGACGGGCGGCTGGACCATCTCGGCCGGATCGACGACCAGGTCAAGGTACGCGGCTTCCGGATCGAACTCGGCGAGATCCGCTCGGTCCTGCTGGAGGACGACGGCGTCACCGCGGCGGCGGTCGTCCTCGGCGGCGATCCCGACGACCCTGCGGGGGTGCGGCTGGACGCGTATGTCGTCCCCCGGGACGCGGGTGTGTCCATGGCGGACGTCCGCAGGCGGGCGGCCCGCCGTCTCCCGGAGTACATGGTGCCCGCCACCCTCACCCCGCTGTCCGAACTGCCCCTCACCGTCAACGGCAAGTTCGATGTCGACGGGCTGGCGCCGGAAGCCGTCCCGGACCCGGGTCCGACGCCCGCCACCGGTTCCGGGGAACCGGCGGACGACCCGGTCCTGAGGGTCTGGCGGGAGATCCTCGGCGACCATATCGGCCCCCATGACGACTTCTTCACCACCGGCGGCAACTCCCTGCTCGCCGTACGGCTCTCGGGCGCGCTGCGCCGAGCCGGACTGCCCCCGGTATCGCTGCGCGAGCTGCATATCCACCCGACCCCCGCCGAGGTGAGCGCGCTGATCGCCGGACGCGATCCCGCCGGGGAGCTGCCCGGACCGGCCTCGGCCTGACGGTCCCGGCCGCGGTCCGGGACCGTCGCGTTCCTCGTGGTCCCCGCCGCCGGACGGGCGGCGGCGGGGACGTCCTCACAGGCCCGGAGGCTTGTGACTAGTTGAACTCAAGGGCGCTGATGCGGTCGTTCATCGCATTGCCCACATAGGACGTGTCGGAGGTGTAGTACTGGGTGGCACCGCTGTAGTCGCCGTGCTCCCACCCCCGGACGTAGCAGTTGCCCGCGAGCTGGATGGAGCTGATGGCGTCGTTCCAGTCCCCGAGATTGGTCCAGCGCCAGTCCCATCGCCCGTTGTTGTAGCAGGGGTTGCTCGCCCTGGCGATCCAGGTGGGCCCCGAGTAGTTGCCGTCCCAGTAGAAGACCCCGATGACATGCGACTGGTTCGCGGCGCGTGCGGTGCCGTTGCCGGTGCCCGCGGAAGCGTTGAGCTTCTCCGGGAAGTTCTTGTCCTTCGCCGCCGTCTTCTGCGTGGCGTCGGTGATCCGGCCGCCGGTCGCCGCGGCGACGCTCTCGCGGAAGGTGTCGTAGCAGGTGGTCTTGCCGGTGTCGAGATCGCCGACACAGTGGGCGGCGGCGGCCTTGTCCTGCGGGGCCTGGGCCGCGACGGCCGGAACAGGCGCCAGGAACACGCTCGCGCACGCGACGGTCACCAGGCCGGTCATACCGGTTCTTAACCTCAAGTGCTTCTCCCTCACACTGGACGTGCGCCGGTCGTACCGGACCGGTACGGCGGTGCGCCCTGTGGCGTACCGGGGTGGAAGAGGAAGAACCCCCACCGGAGGTTGCCCCGTCCACGGACTTGGCGCGAAAGAGATCTCCACCCGGTGACGGCCTACGGCGTTGTCCGACCCCTCTGGCAGAATCCGCGGATACCGATCGAGGGGGAGATGGTGTCGCGTCAGCTCTGGGGCATGAGCCCGCGGTCGTGGCTGATCCTCGCGGTCTTCACCACGGCTCTCCTGACCCTGGTGGGCCTGCCCGCCCTCTCCGACCGGCCGGACCGCTCGGCCCCCACCGAGGCCGCGCCCGGATTCGCGCCCGCCTCCCCGCGTCCCGACCGGAAGCTCGCGGGCGGCGCGACGGCCAGGCTGTCCCGGTGCGGTGCGCGGGAGAACATCTACCCCCCGGTGCGGGGAGCCGGGGAGCGGGAAGGCGACCCCGAGCTGACCGTACTGAGCTGGTCGACGAACGACACCGCCGCCCCGGACGACGACGGCATGAACCTGACGGTCTTCGCGGCCCTCCGCGCCGACGAGCGGCCTCTGCGGATCGCGGCCCCGGCATTCGCCGGCCGGGGCACCGTGGATGTCATATCCCCCTTCGGCAGCGGTGTCGGCGCCTCGGCCGGCGGCCTGGACGCGACGGTCGTCGAGGACGGACCGGGCATGCGGCCGGTGAGACCACCGGCCTCCGGATCGCACCACATCGCCCCCGGCAAACGACTGCTCCTCCAGGTGAACGTCCCGGCCGAGGCCATGTGCCCCGGCCTCAACCCCATCGACCTGATCGCCTGCTCCCCCGAAGAAGCCGCCTCGCCCGGCGAAGCCTGCCCGACCCTCGTCCTCACCTTCACGGACCCGGCGGTACGCGCCTACCGCGCCCAGGGAGCCGAACGGTCGCCCGGAAGATTCAGCGACCGCCTGATCGGCCTCCTGCCGGACCCTGCCGGAACCGCCCCACTCGCCTAGGACCGGTCGATTCCGCCGGGCCGGCGCGTCACGCGATAGCGGAGATAGACGGCCTTCGACGAGCTGAAGGTCCGGTTCTCGACCAGTTGGAGGTCCACCCGGCGCTCGTGCCGGGGGAAGAACGGCGTGCCGCCGCCGACCAGGACCGGGTAGACCACGGCGCGGTACTCGTCGATCAGCCCCGCCTCGGCGGCCGCGGCGGCGAGTGACGCTCCGCCGATCGCGATATCGCCGTCGCCGGGTTCGGCCCGCAGCCGCTCGATCTCCTCCGCCAGGCTCACGGAGGCCAGCCGGGCGTTACCCCGTACCGACCGCAGGGTGTGGGAGAACACCACTTTGGGGAGCGATTTCCAGAGCGCGGCCCACTCCAGTGTCGAGAAGTCGAGTGACGGGTTCTGGTCGGCGGTCTCCCAGTACAGCATCGTCTCGTAGAGTCGCCTTCCCAGCAGGTGGACGCCGAGTTGCCGGGTCTCATCGGTCCAGAAGCGGAAGACCTCCTCGTCCGGGGCCGTCCAGTCGAAACCGCCGTCCGGGCCCGTGATGTAGCCGTCGAGCGAAACGCTCATCGCGTAGGTCACACTGCGCATCAGAACTCCTCCTCGGTGCCGGGTCCGACGGTACGGCCCGTACGTCGTGGAGTTCACCGCGGCTCACCGGGCCCGCCGGACGGGCCACGGGGTCCCGCCCTTCACGGGCCGGGATAGCGTGGAGTCGAACCCCCGGACCATGAGGAGGGCGTGTGCGCTTCGCGCTGGACGCGCTGTTCGCCGATGTACCGGCGGCGCAGATCGAGGAGGCCCGCGCGTTCTACGGGGCGAGGACGGCGGGCCGGGGCCCCGGCACGCCCGAGGAGCTGCGGGCGGCGCGGGCGAAGAGGCCCGTACCGTGTGCCGCCGTCCCACCCGCCGTGGAGGAGACCGTCGAGACCGGGGACGCGCCCGTCCCCGTCAGAATCCTCATGCCGGACAGCGGTCCGCCGCAGGGCGTGTATCTCGACATCCACGGCGGCGGCTTCTATATGGACTCCGCGGCGCGCGGAGACGTACGCAACCGTGAGATCGCGGACGCCCTGCGCCTCGTGGTGGTCGGCGTCGACTACCGGCTGGCACCCGAACACCCCTGGCCCGCGGCGCCCGACGACTGCGAGGCGGTGGCGCTCTGGCTCGTCGAAGAGGCCGCCACCCGCTTCGGGACGTCCCGGCTGGCGATCGGGGGAAGTTCCGCGGGGGCCACTCTCGCCCTGGCGACCCTGCTCAGGCTGAGGGACCGGGGAGCCGTGGGAGGGTTCACCGGTGCCGCGCTCCAGTTCGGGACGTACGACCTGAGCGCGAGGACCCCGGCCGGTCGTCTGATCGCGGACGAGTACTTCATCCGGGCGTACGCCGGCCATGTCGCGGACCGGACCCTCCCCGATGTCTCCCCCGGCTACGGCGATCTGCGCGGTCTTCCCCCGACACTGCTGGTCGTCGGAGCCGAGGATGTGCTGCTGGAGGACAATCTGGCGCTCGCGGGCCGGTTGTCGGCGGCCGGCAACGAGGTCGAACTCCGGATCTATCCGGAGGCGCCCCATGGCTTCACGGGCCACCCCACGGCGCTGGCCGGGACCGCGCTCCGCGGTGTCGAATCCTGGCTGCGGGACCGGTTGACGCGACCGTAGGCCGTGGGCCCGCGATAGTCGTTCGCCGCGGCCGTCCCCGGTGACTACCGTCTCGGCCATGGACATCCCAGATCCCAAGGACCTGGTCCGGCGAGGGTACGACGCGGCTGCCACGCGATACGACGAGGCGTACGGCGCCGAGACCAAGTATCAGTCGCTCCTCGGCGACCTCCGTCGGCGGATCCCGGCCGGAGGGGCGGTGCTGGACCTGGGCTGCGGAAGCGGTATGCCCGTCGCCCATGCCCTCACTGCCGCCGGTTGCCGGGTCGTCGGCGTCGACATCAGTGCCGTGCAGATCCGCCGGGCCCGGGAGCGGGTGCCCGGGGCGGAGTTCATCCACGCCGACGCCACGGCCGTCTCCTTCGCCCCCGCTTCCTTCGACGCCGTCGTCTCCCTGTACGCGCTGATCCACATTCCCCTGGCCGAGCAGCCGCCCCTGCTGCGGAAGGCCGCCGGGTGGCTCCGCCCCGGAGGTTGTCTCGTGGCCACCACGGGACACGGCGAGTGGACCGGAACCGAGGAGAACTGGCTCGGCAGCGGCGCCCCGATGTGGTGGAGCCACGCGGATGCCGCCACCAACCGCGAGTGGCTGGAACAAGCGGGGCTCGTAGTCGAACGGCAGGAGTACGTCCCCGAGGGCGACAGCGGCCACACCCTCTTCCGGGCCCGCCGCCCCTGACTCGTTCACCCGCGTCGGCCCGGGCGCGCCGGTGACACGATCCGCTGGTCAGGACGGGCGCCTGGGGCGAGAATCGCTTCGGCCGAGGTCCCGTCACCGTCACCGTCACCGTCACCGAGCGGTGGACCGTAGGGCTCCTACTTCCTCCGGTCCTGCCCGCCGACGGGCGGCACACCCCTGCCCCCCCGCCCGCGCCGCTCCGCCCCGCCGACCTCTACAGGCCACCGCACCGAACCGGGTGACCGGCGGGCGTCGGCGCGGGGCCCGGCGGGCGTCGGGCGGCCCCGCCGCCCGCCCCGCCCCGTACGCGCCCCCGGACCTGTCGGCGGGCGGGAGCCGTACCATCGAGAGAGGCGGTTCGACCGATGCCGGGAGAGCCGCGCGAAGCGGGGCCGGCGCCGGGCCGCGAGGCGATCGGCGCGAGGTCCGCGCTGGTAGGGTCGAGGTCACGCTCGCAAACATCCTGGGCCCGTGCCGGACAAGGTACGGGCCCCGGTCCGTTCAGGGGCGCCGAAACGAGGAAGGACCCCATGAAGGCGAAGCAGCCCGCCTCCAGCAGCTCCGGCCAGGAGAGGGCCCCGCGGGGCGAGCTCTCGGTGCCGGGGACGTCGGCGCCCGGTCTCCCGCCCGCCGGATCCTTCGCGGAGCTTGACCTGCCGGTCGAGCTGACGGGAGTGCTGGCGGAGCTCGGGGTGAGGGAGCCGTTCCCGATCCAGGCGGCCACCCTGCCGAGCGCGCTGGCCGGCCGGGACGTCCTCGGCCGTGCGCGGACCGGCTCGGGGAAGACGCTCGCCTTCGGGCTGGCGCTCCTGGCGCGTACGGCGGGCCGGCGAGCGGAGCCGAAGCGCCCTCTCGCGCTGGTCCTGGTGCCGACGAGGGAGCTCGCGCAGCAGGTGAGCGAGGCGCTGGCGCCTTACGCGGAGGCCCTCGGGCTCCGCTCGGCGACCGTGGTCGGCGGGCTGGCGATCAACCGGCAGGTGGCGGCGCTCCGGGCCGGTGCCGAGGTCGTGGTGGCGACGCCGGGACGACTGACCGATCTCGTCGCCCGGCGGGACTGCCATCTGGACCGGGTACGGATCGCGGTGCTGGACGAGGCGGACCAGATGTGCGACCTCGGTTTCCTGCCGCAGGTCTCGGAGACCCTGGACCAGGTGCCCCCCGGCGGGCAGCGGATGCTGTTCTCCGCGACGCTCGACCGCAACGTCGATCACCTGGTCAGGCAGTATCTGACCGAGCCGGTGCTCGCCACGGTCGACCGGGCGGAGGGCTCGGTCGCGACGATGGAGCACCACGTACTGAACGTCCATCCCGCCGACAAGCTCGCGACCGCCACCGAGATCGCCGCCCGGGACGGCCGGGTCCTGATGTTCCTGGACACCAAGCACGGTGTGGACCAGTTCACCCGCCACCTGCGGAGCAGCGGCATCCAGGCGGCCGCCCTGCACAGCGGGAAGTCGCAGCCGCAGCGCACGCACACACTGGCCCAGTTCAAGGACGGCAGGATCACGGTGCTGGTGGCCACCAACGTCGCCGCCCGCGGTATCCACATCGAGCAGCTGGACCTCGTCGTCAATGTGGATCCGCCCGCCGACCCCAAGGACTATCTCCACCGCGGCGGGCGCACCGCGCGGGCCGGGGAGTCGGGCCGCGTGGTCACCCTGGTCACGCCCGGCCAGCGCCGGGACGTGAACCGGATGATGTCGGACGCCGGGATCCGGCCCACGGTCACCCAGGTTCGCTCCGGCGAGGAGCGGCTGACCGGCATCACCGGCGCGAAGCGCCCGCCGGTGCGGGAGAAGGCGAAGACCGGCGACGCGGCGTTCCGGGGGCTGGGGACCCGTACGGGCCGCCCGCCGAAGGAATCCCGCAAGGCGGCGGAGGCCCGCATGATGGCGGAGGCCCGCAGGGCGGGCCGAGTGCGCAAGGCCCGCTGACGGCGGTGCGCGCGGCCGTGGTCGAGAACACCATGAGGCATCCGCTGCCTCGTATCGAGTGGAGTGTCGAGGAGTGCGGATGGCGAGCAGGGTCCATCAACCCCGGGAGGACGCCGAGTTCGAGTTCGTCCTGGCGCGGGCGGACGTGCCGGTCCTCGCGTACTTCTACGGGGTCTGGCCCAAGGCCGTGGCGGCGTGCAAGGAGATGGAACCCCTGGTGCGGGAGGTGGCCGACGCCTACCAGGGCCGGCTGATCGTCGTACGGGCCGACATCGCGAGGTGCCCCGGCCCCGTACGGCGGTACGGCGTCACCGGCGCGCCCTCCTTCGTACTGATCGACCGGTACGAGGCGATCGCGGCCGGGAGCGGTCCGATGACCGGAGCCGCGCTCGGGGAGTTCCTGGACGCCCACCTGTGAGCAGGCCGCGTACCGGCCGGTGAGCGTACGGCCCGCGGCGACCGGCCCGGGCGCATCGGGGCCGCCGAGTCCCACTGCTCTCGCAGGACCACCGTTTGCCCTCGCGGGAGACTGTGCCGAGCCCTTCCAGGGTGAACTCGCGGATGCCCTCCCGCTCGGCACCCGACGGGAAACGACAGCTCAGCCGACGCGTACAGGCCACTCCGGCGGCGTCCACAACCGGGCATCGGCACCGCCGGACTGGATCAGCGTTCCAGAATGTCGGCCCTGACGCGCCGGGCGGAATCCGTCGATCGCGAACACCCGCTGTCCGCTGGTGATGCCGACGCCGTGCGGACCGGCCTCGTCGGCGATCAGCGGATGCTCTCCGTCGGTGAAGAAGCCGGAGGCGCCGACCGGCCAGGGGTGTCGCGACCGCCTTGATCCGTCGGACGCCCGGCGAGCGCGGTTCGATCGAGGTGGGGTCGGGGACGTGGACGGTACCGCTTCCGCCGTCGTCCCGGTCGTACACCGCGATCCGCTCGTCGTCGATCCACGCCACCGGCCGGTTCCACTCCGAGACCCCGGGATACACCGCATAGCCGGGCCCGTCCTCGGACTCGTACGGGTTGTCGTGCAGCCAGGCGGTCAGGCTCCACACCGCCGGCGTCCCCCACGGCTGCCACACCCAGCCGCCGTCGTAGATACGAGTCCCGTCAGGACTCAACGACAGCGCGCCGTGGAAGTGGTCGAGGTCGTGCTCCGCGTCTTCCTCAGCCCTATTCGGACCGTCCCGCGCCGTAAGCACCTCGCCGGACGCGAGATCGGTGACGTCCAGCCGGTTCCAGTCAGTGGGCCGGTCGTCGGCATCCACCGCGCCGGCCGTCCGCCCCCGGACAGCACCAGCCACATCGGCCCCGCGTCACCGAGGGCCGGTGGCAGCGCCGCCACGTCCACGACCGGCCGCAGCGCGCCGGGAACCGCCACGTCCACCGTGGTCATCGCCATAGTGATCCCATCGGTACGCCCGGGTGACCCCCGGGGCGGCCCGAACAGCAGGTCATACGGCACCGTATCGGCCAAGTCCTTGGCGAACTCGCCGTAGAAGGAGTCGAGCTCGAAGTACTCGCGGTCGTCGGCGTAGTGCGGCTCGTAGGCGTCGCGGGTGGTGAGGAAGACGACCTCGTCCGGCGAGCAGTAGTACAGCGAGCCCGGGCACATGGGGCAGGGGTGGGCGAGGACGTACACGGTGGCGCCGGTCAGGTGCTCGGTGCCCAGCTTGGTGCAGGCCTCGCGGATCGCGAGGATCTCGGCGTGGGCGGTCGGGTCGGAGGTCTGGGCGACCAGGTTCGGGGACTCGGCGAGGGTCTCGCCGTCCTTGACGATGACGGTCGCGAAGGGGCGGCCGCCTTTCTCGACGTTGCGGCGGGCGATGTCGCTCGTGCGCTGTACGAAGTCCATGAGCGTTCCTTCGGAAGAGGCGGGGCGGACCGATGCCGTCACCGTGGGCCCGCCCCGGGGCTGCCGGTTCAGAAGGGCTTGGTCGGCAGGTACTTGCCGTCCAGGGTGATGACCGCGCGCTCACCGCCGTCGGGGTCGGCGACCTTCTTCACGTCCAGCTTGAAGTTGATCGCGGAGATGATGCCGTCGCCGAGCTGCTCGTGGACGAGGGCCTTCAGCGTGGTGCCGTAGACCTGGAGCATCTCGTAGAAGCGGTAGATGGTCGGGTCGGTGGGGATACCGCCGGGGATGGAACCGCGGACCGGGATGGTCCGGAGGACCGCCGTGTCGTCGGCGTCCAGCTCCAGGAGTTCGGCCACGGCCTCGGCCGACGCCTCGGGCAGCGGGTGCTGGCCGAGTACGGCTGCGGTGACGAAGGCGACCGACAGGCCCGCGGCGTCCGCGATCTCCCGCCAGGTCAGGTCCTTGCGGATCTTGGCGTCGACGGCCTTGGCGGCCAGGGCCTGACGAGCGGTGTTGTCGAACTGGGCGTGCACCATGAGATGGGCTTCCTTCCGGATGTGCCGCGCACCGCTCGCGGGGAGCGGAACGGCGGTTTCGGGGGGGGTAGAGAGGGAGAGGAGCGGGGAGGGCGTCGGCGTCAGACCGCGAGGGCGGCGGGCCGGCCGGTGGTGTCGAGTTCTTCGACCACGCCGGTGGGAATGTCGTAGACCCAGCCGCGCAGGGTGACCGCGTGCGCGGCCAGGGCGCGGGCCACCGAGGGATGGGTGGCCAGATTGGCCAGCTGGGCGAGCACGTTCTCCCGCACCAGGGCATCCACCTTCTGCGCGCCGGCCTCGGCGGCGGTGCGGGCGAGGGAGGCGTCCGCGTGTCGCAGCCAGTCGGCGATCGCCGGCGCGCCGGACAGATCGTGCTGCTCGGCGAGGGCGGTCATCGCGCCGCAGGCGGAGTGCCCGCACACCACGATGTCGCTCACGCCCAGGACGGACACGGCGTACTCGATGCTGGCCGAGACTCCGTCCGGACCGGGGGTGTGGGCGGGGACGAGGTTCCCGGCGGTGCGGATCACGAACAGCTCGCCCGGCTCGCTCTGGGTGATCAGCTCCGGCACCACGCGGGCGTCCGAACAACTGATGAACAGCGTCGAGGGGCGGTGGGTGGTCGCCAGGTGGGCGAAAAGGCCCGCCTTGGCCGGGTAGACGTCCCGCTGGAACTGCGCGACGCCCTCGGTGAGGTCTTGCATGGTCACTCCCTTCGTGGTTGCCGGCCCCGTGGGGCTGACGAGATCCACCATGCATGACCAGGACCTATAGCGTCCAAGACGCAATATCAATGCCTTCTATCGATGACATCTATAGTTGGGATATGGCTCTGGAACTCCGTCACCTGCGCTACCTGCTCGCCGTCGCCGAGCATGCCAACTTCACCCGCGCCGCCGAAGACCTGCGCATCTCCCAGCCAACGCTCTCCCAGCAGATCAAACAGCTCGAGCGCACCGTCGGCGCCCAGCTCCTGGAACGCACCGGCCGCACCGTACGCCTCACCGACGCGGGCGAGGCCTACGTCCGCTACGCCCGGCGGGCTCTGCGCGACCTGGCGGCGGCCGAGCGGGCCGTGCTGGACGTCGCCGACCTCTCCATCGGCCACCTCCGCCTCGCCTTCACCCCCACCTTCACCGCCTACCTCATCGGCCCCCTCACCGCCGAACTCCACACCCGCCACCCCGGCATCACCCTGGATGTCAGGGAGATGACCCAGGACCGCATCGAAGCCGCCCTGCTGGCCGACGAACTCGACCTCGGCATCGCCTTCCACGGCCCCCACCCGCCCGGCATCACCGCCACCGCCCTGTTCACCGAGACACTCACCCTCGTCACCGCCGCCGGCCGGTCCGGAACGGGCGAACAGGAGCCGCTTCCCGTACGGGACCTCGCCGACCGGCGACTCGCCCTGCTGAGCGGCGACTTCGCCACCCGGAGCCATATCGACGCCTACTTCGCCACCCACGCGGTGCGGCCGCGCATCGCGGTGGAGGCCAACTCCGTCCAGGCCCTCACCGAAATCGTCCAGCGCACCACACTGGCCACCGTCCTGCCCAATGCCATCACCCACGACCACCCCCGCCTCACCCCCATCCCCCTCAACCCCGCGCTCCCCGCCCGCACCGTCACCCTCCTGCGACGCGAGAACGCCTACCAAAGCGCCGCGACCCGTGCCTTCACCCACCTCGTCCACGACCACATCAGCACCCGCGGCTACACCCCCGCCTGAACGTCTGATCGCTCGCGCGAGTGCCGAGTGCCACGGCTTCCGCTGGTGGTGAGGATTGGCAGTGGGCCTGTTCCGCTGTGGGCCGCTGTGCGACCAGGGCCGGGTTCGCACCGCTTCTGACGGTCCCGAGTGCGTCGGTACGGGGTTGAGAGCGGTACGCGGTCCGGATCTCGCGGCGTGCGGCTACTGGAAGACCGTGTGGTGCGGGTGGTCGGGGTCGTCGGGGCAGATGAGGAGATGCATGGTGCCGCGGGCCGGTGAGACACCGGTCGGAGTGTTCGCACCCTTGGCGTTCATCGACTCACGGTCTTCGACGGGGACCCAGCTTTCCGTGCCGGTGTCCCATTCCCGGTCCGCGGCTGTCAGCAGCAGGCGCATGGGGGTACCGCACGCGGCGCAGACGGCGGTGGTGGGGCCGGTCAGGTGCCAGGAAGCGAAGCCGCCGGCCTTCCATCCCGGTGCGATCGACAGGTCGCCGGTGTAACTGACGGCCGGAGCGGTGTTCCGCTCGGCGGCGCGCATCGCCGCCTCGTACTCCTCGTAGGTGGCATAGCCGCCCGGCTCCGCGGCGCCGTCCGTCGCGTCGTCAGCGGCCTCCTCCATGTCCTCCTCCCATTCCTCGACGGATTCCAGGAGTTCGTCGTCGAGCAATTCGATGTACTCGTGCTCCGTGACCTGTTCGGGGTGGAGAACGCACGGATTGGGGAGCCCTTGGGCGCGGCCGATGACGGCGGGCTCGGGCTGGGCGGGCAGGACGTCCGTCACGTCCGCGGAGCGCCGCCACGTCAGTACGACGTCGAAGGCGTTGCGGCGGGGGCCGTGTGACTCGAAGGGGCACCACAGCACCTGGAGCAGGTCGCACCCGTCGGGCCCCGCCAGGCCGGGGACATCGCGGGTGAACAGCTGGGCGAGGGCGAGCAGCGGTATGGGGGCGGTTTCACCGAGGTGGGGTGCGTGGGGCCGGGGGCGAGGGTGGCCAGTTCGGCACGCTCGTCGTCGGTCGGGCCGTGCGGGTCCTGTCGTCCCCATGCTGCCGCGAGTACGGCCCTCTCCCGGCGGACGTCGGCCGGGCGGTGACCGGTGGTCCGGTCGTGCGGAACGGTACATACGGGCCACGGTTCGTGCGCCGGCCAGAAGAACGGGCCACCGACCGAACTGTCCGTAACGCGGGGGGAGCCCCGTCGTGGATGCATCCGCGTCGCCGTACCCCGGTGCGCCGCGAGAGCCGGGAAGACCGCCTCGATGTCCAGGGGCCGTTCCGGCGTGGTGCGGGTCACGCGGTGTTTCTCCTTCTTGCGTTCTTGCTCCGCGGGGATGACACCGAGGCCGCGCCGGGTGGTCCCGTCTGTCCGGGGTCCGGGGTCCGGGTGGCGCTGTCGCGTTATCCCTCTGCTGATGGTCGGCGGCCTGCTGCGCATCGGGCAGCCTGCGAAGCCGCGTACCACGGCTCGGACTTCGGTCGAGTACATGGAGGCGACCAGGGGCGGACGGAGCGCCCGGAGCGCTGCCGATTTCCGGATCCCCTCCCCCGACACCACTCCACCCCGCCGGATCGCGGATCCGGCCGCCCCTATGAAACACCGGTTCGGCACACCCGTCCAGGCGACTTCAGTGGCCCCGGGGGAGTTCGGGAGCCCGGAGCGGGGCGCCGTCAGCTTCGACCGGCTCAAGGTACTGAAGACCTTTCAGCACACCGTGACCGTCGAGACCGGGCGGGGCGACAAGAAGAGGAAGGACGACCGCGTCTTCAGCGTCTACGAACCGCTGATCAAACTCACCCCTCCCCCGGGCCGCACGATGAACGGAGCCCGGGAGGACCGGCTCTTCATGTTGTCCCCGCGCCGGGACGCCGCCACTTGCCTCCCCCGCCCTGACGGAACCGGTGGAAAGCCCACCACCAAGGGTGCAGCTGCCTTCGCCTACATCTCCTTCCTGCATCGCAGCGCGAAAGCAGACGCGAAGGAGAAGGCCGTCGCCGACCACCTACGCACGGCGTTCACGCAGCCTGGGAAAACCAAGCCCGTGAACGCGCGGAAGAGCATCCCGGGCGCGGCCCAGAAGAAGGACGCGCCCGCCGCGCCCGCCGACAACTATTCCGCACTCCCGATATATGCAGTTCAAACGGCGCGGCAGGCACCATGCCTTCCGGTCTCCTCGACGACTATCGCATTCTTGACGGACTGACATCCGATCTGAATCCGGAACTTCGGCCGCGGGAGCCGAGGACGCCGGGTTCTGCCCGGTGAGCAGCAAACCGTCCCGCTGGACGTACGGCTCCCCGTCCCCGGCCTTGGAGTACGCCCCGCCGAGCCCGGCCAACTCGCCTTCGGCCAGGAACGGGACGACCTCGGTGAGCTGGACGGCCTCGATGCCGAGGATCCCCGCGATGCCCACGGGCGGGCGGAGCGCTCAACGGCGTTCTCCACGCGCGGGACCGCGCCGAGGCGGCGGATCTCGGCGTCCGGGCTTGCGTCCGGGGCGAGCCCGTACGGCGAGCACGTGGGCGGCACCTGTTCCGCCAGGCGTCACCGCGCGCCCTGCCCAGCCAGCGGCACACCCTGTATCCGTGGACCGGGACTGCCTGACCCCGCCGTGCCGTCGGTGCCGGGCGGCGGGGAAGATGCCCTGGTGGCAACCCTTGAGATCTTCGCGGACTACTTCCAGATCCACATCCTGGACGAGAGGTCCGAAGGCGACTTCGGCGACGTGTGGAACAGCCAGGCCGTCCTGGACGGACTCGCCACGATCGACGACGCCCTGGCCATCGGCACAGCGGTCAACGACACCGTGACGGTCAACATCCACGTCCTCGCCCACCGGCCGGACGACGACAGCGACGAGTTCGACCACGTCGTCGAGGCGAGCCTCCACACCCCCTCGGGACGGCTCGTCGTGATGGGCTGCACCGACTACCTCGACGACGCGGCCCGGTTCGACACGCCCGCCGGATGGACCCGGGTCCGCGCCTCGCGCCGGAACACCGCCGCCGCCGCCGTCCACTGGTCCGAATCGGACGAGGAACCCGAAGCGACCGAGGAAGTCCGGCTCCAGACCTGGCCCGCCCCGCACTCCGGACCGCGCATCGTCAAGCGCTGGATCCCGGCACCGAGCTGACCCACCGCGGCGCGGCCCCCGCCCCCCCTTACCGTGGCAGCACCGGACTCCGTCGTAGTCCGTGCTGCGCACGGAGCTGTCAAGGCAGCGGGCGATCCACTTCGGAACGTTGAAGAGGACCACGAGGATCTCCAGGAGCACGCATATGGGGAGAGTGACGACCGCCATCACGGCGAGGCCTGTGTTGGCCCATCCGGGGTACGACTCCGGGAGCCCCAGGAGGAACAGGGCGCACACTCCGGAGTGATCCCGCCGTCAGGGCAGGAAGAACCCCGCTCGGGCTCCGTGACCCTCGACCACCGAACTCGGCCGTGCTATCAGGCAGTTCACCTCTACCTGCTGGCACGACGACCTCGGCAACGGGACGGTCACCGCACCGACCGGCCGGGCCGGGTTCAGTCGGTGGCGGTCTCCGGCCGGGGGACGACATCGAGCCTCGCGGGACCGTTGACGATCATCGAGGGGAGGCGGGCCGGACGTCGACCGGGATCGGTGAGGGACAGCGCGGGCAGCCGGGTGAAAAGCGTGGTCAGGGCCACGTCCGCCTCCAGACGTGCGAGATACGCCCCCATACAGAAGTGCGGCCCGAAGCCGAACGCGAGATGTGCCTTGTCCGTACGCGTCGGGTCGAAGACGTCGGGGTCGTCCGGGTGGACCTCCGGGTCCCGCCCGGCCGCCGCGAAGCCGATGATGACGGCCTCGCCCCTTCTGATCACCACGCCGTCGCCGAGGTCGATGTCCTCGATCGCGTACCGCAGCGGGACATGCATGACCGGGCCCTCGAACCGCAGGGTCTCCTCGATCACATCGTCCCAGCCGATCGATCCCTCGCGGACGCGGGCGAGGTGCCCGGGGTGGGTCAGCAGGGCCTGGACGGCGCTGGTGATCAGATTGACGGCGGTCTCATAGCCCGCGTTGATCATCGCGAACAACGTGCCGACCAGCACGGAGTCGGCCAGCGGCTCCTGACCTGGCGCGTTGGACAGCAACAGGTCCGTGGTCAGGTCGGACGCCGGGTGGGTCCGTTTGTAGGCGATGAACTCCGACAGACGCTCGTCGAGTTCCCGGCCGACGGCCAGCGCGCTCTCCGGGTCGAGCGTGGAGTCCAGCGAGGCGTCCATCACCCGGCCTATCCCCTCCCGCAGATGGGCGGGGACCCCGACCAGATCGCAGATGACCGTCATCGTGAGAGGCAGAGAGAAGGCCTGCCGCAGATCCACGCTCTCCCCCGGAGCGAGCGCGCCGAGCGCCGCCACCAGGCGGTCCGCCATCGCCTGCACGCGAGGACGCATCAGGTCGACCCGCCGGGGCGCGAACGCCGGTGAGATCCGCCCCCGGGACTTGCGGTGTTCCGCCCCGTACAGGTTGAAGAAGCTGTCCTCGAAGGCCAGCGGGGCCAGGGACCAGCCCTCGGGGGTGTCGGCCGCCCCCGGCCAGTGCTTGCGGAAGTCCCGGGACACGCGCGCATCGGTGGTCAGGTCCTGGATGACGCCGCGCCGCGTCACCGACCAGGCGATGACGCCCCCAGGCAGTTCGACACGGACGGCGGGACCCCGCATGCGCAGCGCGGCGGCCTCCGTGTGCGGCGCGCTGCCGGTGGGATCGAGCATCGGGCAACGCGGCCCGGGATCGGATGAAGACGGCATGACGGTGCTCCCCTCACTGGAGAAACCACGAACGGCTTCCCGCCGAGGCAACGAGCCTCGATCTGTCGGGGGAAGCCAGACACTGGCACAGGACGCTGAAGCCGCGCGGTTCAGTCTCGCGCCCGCAGAGGGCTCCGGGGAAGAGTCCACGCACCGCGCGATGCCGTATTCAGGCCGTGCCCGAGTCCCCATCAGTGGTAGCGCCGGCGCAGTCGGCTGCGCAGGCCGCCGGATGCCGACTGCAGAAGTTCCGGGGGACGCACGATTCCACGGGATACATGGAGAGGGTTTCGGGTGGGCCGCGGCCGGGGCCACCGCGGCACCGTCAGGCGTCAGGGTCGGCTTCGGGGTGCGTGAACCGCACGGGCTCGCCCAGGGACTCAGCCGTGTCCGGTGAACCGTTCAGGACACGGCTACCCTTCCGCCGTGTACGGCTACTTCGCTCCGGTGCCTCTGCTCGACGACGCGCGAGGGGCATTTCTCGGGCAGTGGTCGGATCGGAAGTGGCTCAATGTGCCCGGACCGTTCTACGGGGCCGAGACCGACCACTGCGGCACGGGCCGTATCCACGCCCCCGAGTCCGTGCTCTACGAGGCCGGCCACTTCACCGAGTACGTGTACCGGCAGCCCCGGACGCCCGAGGAGGTGCCGCAGCTGGTCAACGCGGCGGAGGCCGAGGCATTCTCCGGCTACGGCTGCGACGGCGACACTCGCTGGACACCGGCAGCGGTCCGGAAATGGTGGCGCGGCCGAGGGCAGATCAGGGAGTATCCGGCGAACCGGCGAGCCGACTGGAGGCCGACGACGCGAAGGCAGGGCGAGGTGTTGCCACTGCTGCCCTGAAGTATGCCGCACACCTCGACGGCGAGCTGGCATCGCACCTCCGCGTCTGTCTCTTCTGGCTTGAGGAGCGACGTTCTCCCACAGTTGCGGACCGACTGCCGCAGCTCTGAGCCGTGGTGGCGCGTTTCCCTCCCCGGCGCCACCCCGCCCTGCCGGATCGCGAATCCAACCGACCTCATGGGATCCCTGCTCAGCGCACCCGTCCGCGTTTCTTCAGCGGCCCCGGCGGGAGTTCGGGAGCCGGGAGCGGAGCGCCGTCGTATCCCTTCACCTCACCGAAGCGGGTGCCTTCCATCCAGTCCCGGCGCGCTTGGACGATCTCCTCGTTGCTTCGTGCGATCCAGTTCCAGAACATGATCAGCTCTTCGTCGAAGGGTTCGCCGCCGAGCAGCATCAGTTCGGCGTCGGACTCGGCGCGCAGTGGCAGCTCCGTGCGGCCGCAGCCGAGGTAGAGCATGGAGCCGGGGAGGACGGGGACGCCGTCGACACGGGCCTCGCCGGACATGGAGAGGACGGCGTACTCGAAGTCGGGTTCGAGGGGGAGCCGGAGGTCCGCGCCCGCGGTGAGAGCGAGGTCGGCGCCGACGATGGGGGTGTAGGTGGTTCCCGGGGAGGCCGCGCCGTCGAGGCTGCCGAGGATCAGTTTGGCGGTGAGTCCGGGGGCGGTGACCTCGGGGAGGGCCGAGTGGTGTTCGAAGTGGGGCTCGACATGGCGGTGGGTGTCGGGGAGCGCCACCCAGAGCTGGGCGCCGTGGAGGAAGCGGGCGTGCGGGCGGGGGCTCTCCTCGGAGTGGCTGATCGCCCGGCCCGAGGTCATCAGGCCCAGTTCCCGGGGGCGGATGGTGGCGAGGCTGCCGGTGCTGTCGCGGTGCAGTACCTCTCCCTCGTGCAGCCAGCTCACGGTCTGGAGGCCCATATGGGGGTGGGGCGGTACCTGCATTCCGGGCTCGTCGGCGATGTCGTCGGGGCCGTAGTGGTCGACGAAGACCCAGGCTCCGACCATCCGCCGGCCCAGGTTGGGCAGCAGCCGCCGGACCTCGGTGGACTCGCCGAGCCTCACCCGGCGCGGGCTGAGGAGCTCGCGGACGGGCTCGGCGACGACGAAACCGCGGCCGCCGCAGACGGAGAGGGCGGCCTGGCGATCGAGATTGCTCATGGGCCCAACCTATTCCCCGGCGGGGTCGGACCGGCAGCCCCCACGCCTCCGGGCCGGGTACGGCACGCCGGACGGCGGGCGCGGCGGCGGCGAGGGTGTCACGGGGGCGGGCACCGAGGGCACCGGGGAGGGGCGGGAATATCGGCTTCGGCGCTCCGGTTGCAGGGGGTGACCGACCGGAGAAGGAGGGATTCGGGTGACCGAGGAGACGTACTACGAGTTCGGTAACGCCGCCGAGCGGTGGGACCGCGCGCAGTTCTTCTTCGACAGCAAGGAGTATCTGACGTCCGCCCGGATCCTGCGCGGTCTGGTCGAGGAGGAGCCGGAGCAGCTGGCCGCGCGGCTGCTGCTGGCCCGGTCCTACTATCACTCCGCCCGGCTCGGCCGGGCCGAGTCCGAGCTGCGGGCCGTGCTGGAGCGGAACCCGGCGGAGTACTACGCCCGGCTGATGCTGGGCCGCACGCTGGAGCGGCAGGGGCGGGCCGCGGAGGCCGCGCCGCATCTGCGGATGGCCGCGGCGATGGGCGGGGAGTGAGCCCCGGGCCGTGATCCCGGCCGCGGGCCGGTGACCCCGGCCCCGGAGCCGTAGCGCCGGATCCGGCCCGCGACGACGCCGTGCCGACGGGCCCGAGGGCCGGTCGGCACGGCGTCGTGTGGTTTCGCGGCGGGGCTCAGCGCAGGGCGCTGCGCTGCTGCCACTGCTCCCACGACTCGTTCCAGTTGCTGAAGCCGTTGCCCTGCGGCGGGACGCCCTTGTGGTCCTTGCCGGTGATGACGAACGGGTCGCCGACGCGGACCTGCTGGTAGAAGGAGGACGCCTCGCCGGTGCTCATGCCGATACAGCCGGAGGACTTGTTGGCGCGGCCGAAGTAGGCGCCGTTCCACGGGGCGGCGTGGGCGTACATCCCGGACCAGGTGAGCCGCATCGAGTAGTCGACCATCTTGTTGTACGCGTCGCCGAGGCCGACGGTCTCGGAGTTCATGTTGATGGTGCCCTCCTTCGACATCAGGACCGTGGTCCCGCCCCAGGAGCGCTTGACGCCGCCGGGGGTGCCGCCGGAGACGGGGATCGTACGGACCTGCTGCCCGTCCCGTTCCAGGGTGAGGCGCTGGTTGTCCAGGTCCACCTTGACGATCTGGGCGGAGCCGATGGTGAAGGAGAGGTCGTAGTCGCGGGTGAAGAAACCCCCGGAGGGGCCGGAGTCGACGCCGTTGAGCCGGGCGTCGAGGGCGACCTTCGTGCCGGGCTTCCAGTACTCCTTCGGCCGCCAGTCGACGCGGTCCTTGCCGTGCCAGTCCTTGACCCAGCCCCAGGAGCCCTGGGTGTTGTTGTCGGTGGTGATCTTGAGCGCCTTCTCGACCGCGGCCTTGTTCTTGACCGGGAAGTCGAAGGCGATGGAGACCGGGTGGCCGATGCCGATGGTCTTGCCGACCGGCGCCAGGGTCACCTTGTTGACCTTCTCCGCCTTCAGGGTGGAGAAGGTGCCCTTGCCGGTGCCGGTGGTGCCGCCGTCGGTCTTGGTGGCTGCGGTGACCTGGTAGTCGGTGCCGGGGGCGGCCATCCGCTCCGAGGTCCAGACCCGGCCGTCGGCGGAGAGCTTGCCCTCGAACTTCGTCCCCTTGCCGTCGGTGACGGCGACGGAGGTGATGCTGCCGCCGTCGGCGGTGACCTTGATGGGCTGACCCGCCTTCACTCCGCTGCCGCTGGGCGACACCGTCACGGTGGCCGGCTTGCCCCCGCCCTTGGCCGAGTCCGATGAGCCGTCGGCGGCCTCGCTGTCGGAGGAGCAGCCGGCGAGGGCGAGCGGGGCCAGCACCGCGACGGCCACGGCGAGACGGGTGGCGGAGCGGCGTGAGGGACGCGCGGATATCGGGCGCAACAGGGCCTCCGGCGGGAGCGGGGATCCGGTCTCCGGCAACTGCCTGGAGGAACGGATCCGGTGTCGGTGAGTCGGTGTATCCACGTCGGCCGGTGGGTTGTTCTGTCGACCTATCGAGATTCAGGGATCGCGACAGCTGTGCGACTGTGCACCGTTTCGGGGGACATGCATGACTCTAATGCCGGAAAACAGCAGGTGATCGCCGTAACCCCGATGTAACGGTCACTGATGAGAAACGGTCATCGTCCTGTCACATTGCTCATGCGACACGGGTATCGGACCGCTGGACCGATCCGGCGTCATGGGCTACAGGCGGCGCCGGGTAACCTCCACGTTCACCCCCGGGACCGCTTCTGCGGGCTTCCGCCGCGGAAGCCGGGCGCCGGGGGCGGGGCACGGAGAGACCGGGGGAATGGGAAAGACCGTTGGGCGGAACGACTCGCCGGGCACGGAGCCGCGCGGGGAATCACCTACGGGACCGGGTACGGCGCCGAGTACGGGGCCGGGCGCCGAACCGGGCCTCGCGGAACTGACCGGCGGTCCGGTCGGCCCGGCGACCGGTCTCGTACCCGGCGCGCGAACGGCTCCCGAGGCCGGGGAGGCCCGGGAAGCCGGGGCCGGACAGGGCGAACGGGAAGAACAGGCCGGACAGTCCGGCTCCGTGGCGCGCAGCGGTGCCCTGATGGCCGCCGGGTCGCTGGTCTCCCGGCTCACCGGCTTCGCCCGCTCGGCGGTGATCGCCGCGGCTCTGGGCATCGGGCTGACCGCCGACGGGTACGCGGTCGCCAACGCCGTGCCCACGATCGTCTACATGCTGCTGGTCGGCGGCGCCCTGAACGCGGTCTTCGTGCCCGAACTGGTCCGGGCCGCCAAGGAGCACGCGGACGGCGGTGCCGCGTACACCCAGCGGCTGCTCACGGTCTGCGCCGTCGCCCTGCTGCTGATCACGGGGGCCGCGGTCGCCGCCGCGCCGCAGATCGTCTCCGCGTACACCGGTTACACCGGGGCACAGGCGGAGATGACGGTCGCCTTCGCCCGCTACTGTCTGCCGCAGATCTTCTTCCTCGGTCTCTTCACGGTGCTCGGTCAGGTGCTCAACGCCCGGGGCCGGTTCGGCGCCATGATGTGGACGCCCGTCCTCAACAACCTGGTCGTCATCTCCGTCTTCGGGCTCTATCTGGTGACCGGTGACGGGGGGACCCTCACCCCGGCCGAGAGGGCGCTGCTGGGCTGGGGCACCACGGCGGGCATCGCCGTCCAGGCGCTGGCGCTGGTCCCGTCGCTGCGGCGGGCGGGGTTCTCCTGGCGGCCCCGGTTCGACTGGCGCGGCAGCGGGCTGACCCGGCCGCTGCGGGCCGCGGGCTGGCTGGTGCTGCTGGTCCTGTCCAACCAGGCCGCCTACTGGGTCGTCACCCGGCTGGCGACCACGGCGGGCCGGCGGGCGGCGGAGGCGGGTATCGACGGCGGCGCGGGGTTCAGCGCGTACACCAACGCCTATGTGCTGTGGGCCGTACCGCACGGGATCATCACCGTGTCGCTGGTGACGGCGCTGCTGCCGAGGATGAGCCGGGCCGCGGCCGACGGCGACCGGGCGGCGGTACGGCGCGATGTCTCGTACGCCCTGCGGACCACCGCTTCGTTCATCGTGCCCGCCGCCTGCGCGCTGTTCGCGCTGGCCCAGCCGATCATGACGGTGGTGTACGGCTACGGACGGACCGACCCGGACGACGTGGCGCTGATGGCGGGCATCCTGATGGCCTTCGCCCCGGGGCTGATCGCCTTCTCGGGCCAGTACGTCCTCTCCCGCGCCTTCTACGCGCTCTCCGACACCCGGACGCCGTTCCTGCTCAATCTGGTGGTCGTGGCGGTGAACGCGGGGCTCGCGGTGATGGCGTATCTGCTGCTTCCGGCGCGCTGGGCGGTGACCGGGATGGCGGGGGCGTACTCGGCCGGGCTGATCGTCGGCTGGGTGGTGACGGCGCTCGTGCTGCGCCGCAGGCTGGCACCGGAGGACGGTTCGGGTCCGGGGCGGTCCGGGCGGTGGTGGCGTTCGGCGTCGGCGGGGACGTTCGTCCGGCTGCTGGTGGCCGCGGTACCCGCGGCCGGGCTGGGATTCGCGACCGCCCGCGCGGTCGGCGGCTGGGCCGGGGCCGTACCGGCGGGCGCCGCCGGTGGTGTGGTCGTGGTCGGGGTCTTCGTGGCGCTGGCCCGCCCGTTGCGGCTGGCCGAGGTGGACGCCGCGGTCTCCGGTGCCGTACGGCGGCTGCGCGGGCTCGCCGTACGACGCGGGGCCCGGTAGCGGTACGGGCCGGAGCCGGTGGCGGTACGGGGCCCGGCGGGGGCGCACCGTACGGAACGGGGCCGGGGGCGGGCCGGATGTGTCCGGAGCACCCCCGGCCGCCGGTTCAGAGGGCGTCGGTGTAGAGCAGCCGGTTCGGCGATGTCTTGCTCGCCGTCAGGATGTCCTTGGTGGACTGCGCGGCCAGCCAGTTGGCGACCTGCTCCGGTTCGGCCGACGGGTGGGCGGCCTTGTAGAGGAGCGCGACCCCGGCGACGTGCGGGCTGGCCATCGACGTGCCGTCGAGGGCCGTACTGCCGCCGCCGAGCCTGGCCGAGATGATGGCCTTGCCGGGGGCGTAGAGCCAGAGGCACGGTCCGAAGTTGCTGAAGTCGGTCTCCGCGTCCTGGTGGTCGGTGGCGCCGACGGTCACCACCCGGCTGGCGCTGGCGGGCGACACGTCGCAGGCGTCCCGGCCGTCGTTCCCGGCCGCGATGACGGGGAGGACGCCGCGCAGGGAGAGGTTGGTGGCCGCGTTGTTGACGGACTGGTTGCGGTCGCCGCCGAGGGAGGCGTTGACGACGGCGGGCTGGCGGGCGTTCTGGGCGACCCAGTCGAAGCCCGCGATGATGCCCGACCAGGAGCCGCGGTTGTCGCAGCCCAGGACCCGCACGCTGACCAGCCGGGCCTGCCGGGCGACACCGTAGGTCGCGCCGCCGACCGTACCGGCGACATGGGTGCCGTGGCCCGCGCAGTCGGCGCCGTTGCGCCCGTCGCCCATGGCGTCGAAGCCGCGGACGGCGCGCCCGCCGAACTCGGGGTGGGCGAAGTCGATACCGGAGTCGATGATGTACGCCGTGGCGCCGACCCCGGTCCCGCTGACGTTGAACTGCTGGTTCAGCGGGAGATAGGGCTGGTCGATCCGGTCGAGCCCCCAGCTGAACGCCTGGACGCGGGTGTCCCGGGGGGCGATCGGCCCGCCGGTCGCCGTGCCGTCCTCCTCGACCGTCTCGACACCGGGCAGCGCCCGTACCGCCTTGAGCTGGACGGCGTTGAGCCTGGCCGCGAAGCCGTTCAGCGCCGCCGAGTAGGTGAACAGGGGTTTGAGGCCGGGCACCGCCTCTTTGACCGCGGACTCCGGGCTCGTCCCCTTCTTCAGGGTGACGATGTACTGGCCGGGGATGGGCGAGGGCGCCTTCCGCAGCGGGGCGGGTTCGGCGCGGGTGGTGCCGGACGGATCCGGCTCGGGGGCGGCGGACGCGCTGCCCGCCGCCGACAGGGTCGCCGCCGTGATCAGGGCGACGAACGACGCGGCACAGGCACGGAGCCTTGTTTGCGTTGGCATGGACAAACACTGACAAAGCATGATCGATAAAGCTATTACCGTATCCGCGGATTCACTGCACTGCGTGAGACCGCCGGGATCGGGTCGCCCGAACGGCCCAAACGCTTCCGTGGCCGGCGGGGTCGGCGCGGTCGGCGTCGCCGGTCAGGGGGTCGTACGGCGCCCCGGTCTCCCCGGGCCCTCGTGCGCCGGGGGCACCCCGCCATCCGCGGCGAGCGCGGCGGCGGTACGGGTGATGTTGCGGGCCATGCCGCCGAACACCACCGCGTGGAACGGGGCGACGCTCCACCAGTAGGCGTGCCCCAGCAGTCCGCGCGGATGGAACAGGGCCCGCTGCCGGTAACGGGTCCGCCCCTCCCCCAGCGGTTCGCACCGCATCTCCAGCCAGGCCGGCCCGGGCAGCCGCATCTCGGCCCTGAGCCGCAGCAGCCGGCCCGGTTCGATGGCCTCCACCCGCCAGAAGTCGAGGGAGTCGCCGATCCGCAGCCGGGTGGCGTCCCGGCGCCCCCGGCGGAGCCCCACCCCGCCCGCCAGCCGGTCGAGATGGCCGCGGATCGCCCAGGCGAGCGGGAAGGAGTACCAGCCGTTCTCGCCGCCGATTCCCTCGACGACCCGCCAGAGCGCGTCGGACGGTACGTCGACCACCCGCTCCCGTTCGTCGGTGTAGAGGCTGCCGCCCGCCCAGTCGGGGTCGGTGGGCAGCGGGTCGCTGGGCGCGCCCGGGACGGAGGCGGAGGACCAGCGGGTGGAGACCTGGGCCTCGCGCACCCGGCGCAGTGCCAGGGCCACCGCGGTGTCGAAGTCGAGGGGGTGGCCGGGCGGATCGGGTACGTAGCGGGAGATGTCGTGCTCCCGGCAGACCACCTCGTGCCGCAGGGATTCGGTGAGCGGCCGGGCGATCGAGCCCGGGACGGGGGTGACCAGTCCGACCCAGAGGCTGGAGAGCCGGGGGGTGAGCACGGGGACGGGCAGGATCACCCGGTGCGGGAGTCCGGCGACAGCCGCGTACCTCAGCATCATCTGCCGGTACGTCAGCACATCGGGGCCGCCGATGTCGAAGGCCCGGCTCACCTCGGCGGGCATGGCGGCGGCGCCGACGAGCAGCCGCAGTACGTCCCGTACGGCGATGGGCTGGATCCGGGTGTTGACCCAGCGGGGCGTGATCATCAGGGGCAGTCGCTCGGTGAGATGGCGCAGCATCTCGAAGGAGGCGGAGCCCGAGCCGATGATGACGGCCGCCCGCAGTACGGTCGTCGGGACCCCGGACTCCAGCAGGACCCGGCCGACCTCGGCACGGGACCGCAGATGGGGCGAGAGTTCGCGGTCCGGGACTCCGGCGGGGGTGAGACCGCCGAGATAGACGATCCGGCGGACCCCGGCGGCGCGTGCCTGTTCCCCGAAGATCCGGGCGGCGCGGCGGTCGGTCTCCTCGAAGCCCTTGCCGGTGCCCAGGGCGTGGACCAGGTAGTACGCCACATCCACACCGCGCATCGCGGCGGCCGTCGAGACGGGGTCGGTGACATCGCCGCGGACGATCTCGGTCCGGTCGGCCCAGGGGTGGTCACGGAGGGCGTCGGGCGACCGCGCCAGACAGCGGACACGGTGTCCGGCGGCGAGCAGTTCGGGGACGAGCCTGCCGCCGATATAGCCCGTGGCGCCGGTGACCAGGCAGTTCAGTCCTTCGGCCGGGGTCGGGTCCGGGCTCATGGTGCCTCCGTCGGGTCCGGTGCGTACGACTGATCCCTACCACGGTCGGTGCTGGTCACACCGGTTTGGTCGGGGCGCGCCGGGCAGGTGGGCGAGGCGGGGCCGGGTCCGCGGCGGATCTGCGACGGTTCCGTAATGGGGCGGTGGGGGCGGTCGCGAGGGGTGATCCGGGTGGGGATTGAACGGCCGGGTATGGCGTGAGGTGCGGGAAATGGCCGAGGATACCCCCGGCCCCGTGGACCCGGGGCCACCGCCCGTGCGACGGGCCGGGCCGGGAGAGGGAACGGAGGTCGTCGGGGTGGCGGTGGACGGCGGGGCAGTGGGAGACGGTGGCCGGGCGGGCGCGGGCGCGGGCCCGGTGGCGGTGAATCCGGGGGCGGGGGACGCGGGGGCGCGGCTGCGGGCCACCGGGGTCGGTGCCGTCGCGGTGCTGTTGTGGGCGTCACTGGCCCTCTTCACCACACTCACCGGGGACATCCCGCCGTTCCAGCTCACCGCGATGGCCTTCGCCGTCGGCGGACTGATCGGCCTTCCGCTCGTACTCCGCGGCGGACTACGCGGACGCGGGCTGCCGCGCGGGGCCTGGGCTCTCGGCATCGGCGGGCTCTTCGGCTATCACTTCTTCTACTTCCTGGCGCTGGACAACGCGCCCGCCGCCGAGGCGGGGCTGATCGCCTATCTGTGGCCGCTGCTGATCGTCGTCCTGTCGGCGCTGCTCCCCGGGGAGCGGCTGCGCTGGTGGCATGCGGCGGGTGCGGCACTAGGGCTCGGTGGAACGTTCCTGCTGGTGACCGGGGGCGGTGGGGTGGAGTTCCGGGGCGAGTATCTGCCGGGTTACGCGGCGGCGGCCGTCTGCGCGGTCGCCTGGTCCGGCTACTCGGTCGCCAACCGCCGCTATCCGCAGGTGCCGACGGCCATGGTCGCCTGCTTCTGTCTGGCGACGGCCGTCCTCGCGGCAGGGGCGCATCTGGTCTTCGAGGAGACGGTGTGGCCCCGGGACGCGGTGGAGTGGGCGGCCGTCGTGGCACTGGGGCTCGGCCCGGTGGGAGGGGCGTTCTACGTCTGGGACCGGGGCACCAAGCACGGCGACATCCGGCTACTGGGCACCCTGTCGTACTTCGCGCCCCTGCTGTCGACGGGGCTTCTGGTGGCGACGGGCCGGGCGGACGCGGGCTGGCCGGTGGCGGCGGCGTGTGTCCTGATCACCGCGGGGGCGATAGTGGCCTCCTCCGACGCGCTGCGGGCCGTACTCGCCCGTCCCGCGCGGACGGCGCGGATCGCGCGGGACGACCGGGACGGCCTGCCGGGCGCGGAGATCGGGGCGGACGGAGAGGCCGCGCCGAGTGGAGCCGGGGCCGCGGACGGGAGGACGTAGGCCGTCTCCTGCCGGGTACGTCACCCCGCGCGGGGCGCGACAGGGCCCGGCCGGTCGCCCGGCCGGGCCCCTCGCTTCTCACGCGCCGGTCACCGCCGGGGCGGCGAACAGGTGACGTGAGCCGTCCGGCTCCCGAGGCGCGTCATCGCGGTGTGTGCCGTCAGAGGGTCGACTTGAACAGCAGCCGGTTGGGGGTGCCGCTGACGTTGCCCCGGATGGCATTGGCGGTGCTGTTGTTGATGATCCAGTTGTTGACCGTGGTGCTGCTGGCCTCGCCGTAGGCGCCCTTGTAGAGGGCCGCGACACCGGCGACGTGCGGGGCGGCCATCGACGTACCGTTCATGCTGGTGGTGCCGCCGCCCATCCGGGTGGAGACCACACCCACACCGGGGCCGTAGAGGTCGGTGCAGTTGCCGTAGTTGCTGAAGCTCGCCTTGTTGTCGCCCGAGTCGGAGGCGGCGACGGAGAGGGCGCCCGGCGCGCTGGCCGGGGAGAAGTTGCAGGCGTTCTGGTTGTTGTTGCCCGCGGCGACGGTGGTGTGGACGCCCGAGTTGGCGAGGTTCGTGGCGGCGTTGTTCAGCGCGGCCGAGTAGCCGCCGCCGAGGGACGCGTTGGCGACGGCGGGCTTGACGGCGTTCTGCCGGACCCAGTCGAAGCCCGCGATGATCGCGGAGAAGGAGCCCGAGCCCTGACAGTTGAGGACCTTCACACCGCGGAGCTGGACGCCCTTGGCGACGCCGTAGGTACCGCCGCCGACGGTGCCCGCGACATGGGTGCCGTGGCCGTTGCAGTCCTGGCCGTTGCCGCCGAAGGCGTCGAAGACGTTACGGGCCCGGTTCCCGAAGTCGGGGTGCGCGGTGTAGATACCGGAGTCGATGATGTAGGCGGTGACCCCGGCGCCCGTGCCGTTGTAGGTGTAGGTGGTGTTGCGCCCGGTGCGCTGGTCTATTCGGTCCAGGCCCCAGGGCGCGTTGTTCTGCGTCGCGACGGAGACGACCTTCTGGTCCTCCTCGATGGAGGCGATCCGGGAGTCCGCGCGCAGGGTGTTGAGCTGGGTGGTCGTCAGGGTCGCCGAGAAGCCGTTGATGACCTTGTCGTAGACGTAGTCGGTTCTGATCGACTTCGCGTCGGCGACGGCGGCGGCGTCAGTACCGGCCTTGACCGTGACGATGTACCGGCCCTTGATCTCCGTGTCGGCGGGCGCCTGGGCGACGGAGACCAGGGGCACGGGGGCAGGGGCGGGAGCGGCGGTACCGGTACCCGGAAGGAGCGCGATGGGGAGGGCGATACCGAGGGCTCCGGCGGCAAGGGCACCGATGTGGGGTGAGCGCATGGAGGGCTGACACCTTTCGTCGTCCGGCCGCGCGGATCCCGGCGGCCGGTGTGGGGGAACGCGCGGGCCGCCGTGGTACGGGGACATGGGGATGTCCGGATACGACGCGGGCGGGGCGCGGAAGGTGGGGACAGCTCGCCGCGCGGGGCGGCGGAGGGTGGTGCGCGTGAACACAGCGGATGGCGGGGCGGACGGCGACGAGGACCGTCCGGGGTCCGGGCGCCCCCGGCCTCGTGAGGGGGCGTCAGCCGCACATCGGCACGATGGACCCCAGCGGGATCGCCGCTTTCCGGGACTCCGTGTCCGCTGTGCGAGCGACAACTTACCGGCTCGGCTCTGACTACACCATGGTTGAAATGAGCATGACCGATCCGCCATACTGGCGCGCGGTCGCCTCCCGCTGAGGGGTTGTCGGCTTGCACCCGGGCGCGCTCCGTCGACCGCCCGAGGCCCCTTCCCCTCGGAGCCGACACCCGGCATTCCCGGCGCGGACCGTCGAATGACGCGTCATGACGACCGGAGTTCGCCGACGTAGAATCGCCGAGATCGGTCCGCTTCAGGGCCCCGGCTGCTACTGAAGCAACTAAATGAAAACGGCCTTGATCGCCGACAGACCCGCTGGTGAACAAGTGTCGGCCCCGCGTGTGCGGGGATGTTCCCATGCAGGAGGGCCGCAGCATCACGCTGGAGGGGTCGGCCCCGCGTGTGCGGGGGTTTTCCGCCGGTCGCGGACGAGAAGCACTACCGTCGTACGTCGACCCCGCGCCTGCGGGGATATCCCAGTGCGTCAGCGCGCCGGGAGGGGTCAGTCCGCGCCTTCCGGAATCAGGCGGCGGGGGCCCGCGCCCTGTGCGCTCAAGGTGTCTTGCGGGTTGAGCACCCCGCAGCGTCGGAGTGAGAGGCAGCCGCAGCCGATGCAGCCGGTCAGTTCCTCCTCCAGGCGTTCGATCTCGCGGCGTCTGGCCTCCAGATGGGCCGCCCAGCGGCGGGAGATGCGTTCCCAGTCGCGTTGGCCCGGCATCCGGCCCTCGGGGAGCGTCGAGAAGATCTCCGCCACCTCGGACAGCGGGATGCCGAGGCGCTTGGCCGCCAGGATCAGGGAGATCCGCCGCAGGACGTGGCGGCGGTAGCGACGCTGGTTGCCGGGGGAACGTTCGGCGGAGATCAGGCCCTGGTCCTCGTAGAAGCGGACCGCCGAGGTCGCGATGCCCGCCCGCTTCGCGACCTCGCCCACGGTCAGCAGATCGCTCGCGCGCCGTTCCACAACGGTCTCCTTGACTTCAAGTTCGGTTGAAGTTCTACCGTAGCGTGACGTGACTTCATCGACTACGTCCCCCGACCCGTCCACCTCCTCCCCCACAGGTCCGGCCACCGCCCCGAGCGGCGGCTGGGGGGAGTTGTTCTCGCGTGACCATCTCGCCACCGTGCTGACCCTGGCCGGAGGCGTCGCGCTGTACGCGATGAATCTCTACTTCACGGCGGCGCTGATGCCGTCGATCGTGGCCGATATCGGTGGCGCCCGGTACTACGCCTGGGTCGCCACCGGATTCCTGATGGCCGCCGTGATCGCCTCCATGCTGGTCAGCGGGGCGCTCGCCCGGCTGGGCGCCGCCCGTGCCTATGTCACCGGCTTCGTCGTCTTCGGGGCCGGGGCGGTCATCAACGCCGTCAGTCCCTCGATGGAGCTCCTGGTCGCCGGACGGGTGGTGCAGGGCCTGGGCGGCGGGCTGCTGGCCGGGCTCGGCTATGCGGTGATCCGCGGCGCGCTGCCGGACCGGCTGTGGGCCCGCGCGGCCGGGCTGGTCTCCGCGATGTGGGGTGTGGGCACCCTCGTGGGACCGGCCCTCGGCGGTCTCTTCGCCGAGTTGGGCGCCTGGCGCTGGGCGTACGCCCTGCTGACCGCCGCCGCCTTGGTGTCGGCGGCGCTCGCCGTCCGCGCGCTGCCGGGCCGCCCCGCCGGAAAGGGCGCTCCGGTCGCCGTCCCGCTGGCGTCGCTCGCCCTGCTGACGCTCGCCGCCGCTGCCTTCGGGCTCAGTTCCTCCGTTCCCCGGGGCTGGGCCACGGGTACGGCCATCGCGGCCGGGCTGGCGCTGCTGGCCGGATTCCTCGCCGTCGAGCGGCGGGCCACGACGACCGTTCTGCCGTCCCTGGCGTACCGGCCGGGCAATGGGCTGAGGTGGGTCTATCTGACGGTCGCCGCCCTCTGCGCCGGGGTGATGGCCGAGACCTTCATCCCCCTGTTCGGCCAGGAGCTGGGCGGGCTCGGCCCGTTCACCGCGGGGCTGCTGGGGGCCGCGCTGTCGGTCGGCTGGGTGGTGGCGCAGCTGGTCAGTGTCGGTTTCGCGACGGACCGCGCGCGGCGTACGGCCGTCCGGACCGGGCCGGTCCTGCTGACGGCGGGCCTGATCGGCTACGGGCTGCTCCAGAGCGACGCGCCGTCCGCCGTGCTGATGGCGGTCTGGGCCGTCGTACTGTTCGTCGCGGGCGCGGGCATCGGGCTGGCCTTCCCGCATCTGAGCGTCGCGGCGATGCGCAGCGGCGCCGACGAGAGCGAGGGCAGCAAGGCCGCTGCCGCCCTCAACACCACCCAGCTGATCGCCTACGCGGTCGCCTCCGCCCTGGCGGGCACCCTGGTCACCCTGGGCGGTGACTCGCTGCTCACCTCGGCGCGGCTGATGATCCTGGGCATCGCGGCGGTGACGGCCCTCGGTACGGTCACGGCCGTCCTCACCTCCCGGCGCGGTACGGGCGAGTAACCACGGGACTGGCGTGGCCCCCGGGACAGCTGGGGCCGGGGTGCCGTTCCGGGCTCGTACGACGGAGATCGACGGAGATCATTGGTGTAGACCTCTTGTCCGGACCCGGGGGCGTCGCTACGTTTCTCCTCGCCACCGCGGCTCGCGGGGCATCCGTACCGCAGTTCCTCTCCGCCTCGTCGCACCTTTCTCCTTCCCGAGGGAGTCACCCGTGTTAAGACGCACCGGAATCGTTCTCGGCACCGCCGTCGCGGCGGTGGCGCTCTCCCTGGGCGCCGTCCCGGCCGCAGCGGCGGCCGGACCCGGCGCCCAGGCGACCGACACCACCGCCGGGGTCCCCTGGCCGTGGCGGATCCACGGCACGTACACCACCTACGAAGCGTGTCAGGCCGCGGGCAAGGCCCTGGAACCGATGTGGGGCAAGGTCTGGTGGTGCAGCCTGAACGGCTCGGGCTACTACGACCTCTGGGGCCACGCCTGAGAAACGTTTCCGGCGACCGGCCGCGCGGTGACTCCCCCGGCCCCCCGTCCCGGGGGAGTCACCGCGTCCGTACGCCCCCGGCGCGGCAGGTCCGGGCCGGGTGTCCGGCCCGGCACCGGTGGTAACCCTCCGCCCTCGCGGACGGAAGTTGTATATTCCGGAAATGTTCGTGGATTCCATCGCCCAGTCGATCGTCGACGATGTCGTCACCCGGCTCGGGGTCCGGGTGAACATCATGGACGAGCACGGGGTGATCATCGCCAGCAGCGACCGGTCCCGAGTGGGGACCGTACACGAAGGTGCCGTACGGGTACTGCGTACCGGGGCGCCCCTGTCGCTGACCCGGGACGCGGCACGGACGCTCGGCGGGACCCAGGCCGGGGTCAATCTGCCGCTCCGGGTGGACGGCCGGATCACGGGTGTGGTCGGTGTCCGCGGCGAGCCGGACGAGGTCGGTGAGATCGCCCGGGCCGTGGCCCGGCTCGCCGAACTGATGATGATGCGGGAGACCTTCGCGGGCGAGGTCGGCTGGCGGCACCAGGTACGGCGGCAGACGGTCGGCGATCTGCTGGCCGGACGGCTGACCGAGGCCGGCTGGCGGCAGGGGCAACAGCTCGGCGGCTGCCGGGTCGAGGCCCCGTTCGCCCTCTTCGCGGTCCGCGGCGGCGGGCTCGGCCCGGGCCCGGGCGGTGAGCCGCGCGAGCCGTACCGGCTGCTGGAGACCGACGAACGCGCGGCACTGATCGTTCCCGACGGGACGGGAACCGTGTGGGTCGTCAGCGGCGGCGATCCGGCCGCCCTGCGCCACCGGCTCTCCCGGCTCTGCGCGCGGGACCCGGCGGCCGGGGTGCTGGACGCGGGCCGGGCGGAGGACTTCCCGACCCTCCTGGAGCGGGCCGAACGCGCCCGGCTCGCCCTGCGCCGACCGCTGACCGGCGAGGTCCGGCTGGCCGATCTCGAACTGGTGGTCCTGCTCGGCAGGCTGGACGAGGACGTACGGTCCGCCGCGGCCGAACGGGTCCTCGGGCCGCTCTCCGCCGAGCTGCGCCGCACCCTGCGGGTGTACTTCGAACTCAACCGGGGCGTCGCCGAGTCGGCCGACCGGCTGCGGGTGCACCGCAACACCCTCGCGTACCGGCTGGGCCGGATCACCGAACTGACCGGCCGCGATCCCCGGGTCTTCCAGGACGCCGTCATCCTCCAGGCGGCGCTGCATCTGGACGACCCCGCGTAGCGGGCCCCTCCGCCGCCGTCACGCACGACCGCCGCTGTCACGCACGACCGCCCCGCCATTGTGCGCGGCGCACAAAACCACCGGCCGGACCGCCGGGAAAATCCGTTTACCACACCAGTACTCGGACGTACCCGCAGTGCCTAGAGTGCCGTCACGGCTCATCGCGAAGCCGAAATCTTCCCCCTTTCCCTTTTCCTCACTCTCTCCTGTTGCCCGTTTTCCCGTTCCTCCGAGGAAGGCTTCTTTTGTGCGTGTGGTGCTCGCTCCCGACTCCTTCAAGGGCAGTCTGACCGCCGACGCGGTGTGCGCGGCGATGCAGACCGGGGTACTGCGTGCCGTACCCGGCGCCGAAGTCGTCCGGATACCCATGGCCGACGGCGGCGAGGGCACCCTCGACTGCGTCGGCGCCGCCACCGGCGGCCGGGAGATCCGGCTCGATGTCGAGGGCCCGCTCGGCGCGCCCGTCACGGCCCGCTACCTCCTCGACCCCGGCCGGGCCTCCGCCGTGGTCGAACTCGCCGCCGCCTCCGGGCTGCCCCTGGTCGACCCCGCGCACCGCGATCCGCTGCGCGCCGACACCACCGGCACCGGGCGGCTGGTCGCCGACGCGATCCGGCGCGGCGCCCGTTCGGTGCTGGTCTGCGTCGGCGGCAGCGCCAGTACCGACGGCGGTACGGGGCTGCTGCGCGCCCTCGGCTTCCGCTTCCTGGCCGCCTCGGGCGCCGAACTGCCCCCCGGCGGGGGCGCCCTCGCCGATCTCGACCGGATCGACACCGGAGGCGTACCGGAGCAGATCCGCCGGACCCGGTTCCGGATCGCCTGCGATGTGACCAATCCGCTGATCGGGCCGCGTGGCGCGGCGGCCGTCTTCGGTCCGCAGAAGGGCGCGGGGCCCGAAGAGGTCCGGATCCTCGAACGCGGGCTGGCCCGGCTGGCGGACGTGCTCGCCGAGCGGACGGGCGTCGCCGTCCACGACGTACCGGGGGCGGGGGCCGCCGGAGGCACCTGCGGCGGGCTGCTCGCGCTCCTCGGCGCCGAGGCCCTGCCCGGCTGCGAGCTCGTGGCGGACGCCGTCGGACTGCCCGCCGCGCTCGACGGGGCCGATCTGGTACTCACCGGCGAAGGCAGGCTGGACGACCAGAGCGCCGGGGGCAAGGTCGTCTCCCTGGTCGCCCGGCTGGCCGCCGCCCGCGGCATTCCGGCCGTGGCGCTGGCGGGCCAGATCGTACCGCCGCTGACCGAACTGCACGGCCTCGGTCTCACGGCGGCGTTCAGTATCGCCGACGGGCCCCGCGCGCTGGCCGAGATGAGCGAGTCGGCGCCCCGGCTGCTGGCCGCGGCGGCCGAGCAGACACTGCGGCTGCGCGTCGCCTGACGGCCCGTACCGCCGACTCGCCCCACCCTCGCGCCCGGGCGCCCGCTCCCCCGCCGGCGCACGCCGACCGGCCCGCTCGCCCGTCCGCCTCGCCGACCCCGGACCGGCACCGCCGGAGCCGTAGAACCGCCGTCCCTGTCCGTACCGTCCCCTGGTAGGAGTCCCATGAGCACTACCGGCCCCGCCCTGCTCGCCGCCCTGGCGGCCAGCATCGGGCTGATCATCGTCCTGTGCGGACGGTTCCGTCTGCACCCCTTCCTCGCCATCGTGCTGGCGACCTACGCCTTCGGCCTGCTGGCCATGGGTATCGGGGCGGCCTCCGGGGCCGACCAGAGGTTCGTGGACAACCTCGCCGGAACCATCGCGGAGGGCTTCGGCTCGATCCTGGCCAGCATCGGTCTGGTCATTCTCTTCGGCACCATCATCGGCAAGGTGCTGGAGCGGACCGGAGCGGCCGTCACCCTGGCCGAGGGCGTCCTCAAGGTCGTCGGCAAACGCCATCCGGCGCTGGCCATGTCCCTGATGGGATGGGTGGTCTCGGTCCCGGTCTTCTGCGACTCGGGCTATGTGGTGCTCTCCCCGCTCCAGCGGTCCATAGCCCGCAAGACCGGCAAGAACCCCGTCGTCCTCGGTACGGCGCTGGCCACCGGGCTCTACGCCTCCCACACCTTCGTACCGCCGACCCCCGGGCCGATCGCCGCCGCGGGCAATGTCGGGATCGGCTCGGACGGTCTGATCTGGGTCATCCTCTTCAGCATTCCCGTCTCGCTGGTCGCCGCGGGCGCCGGGCTGGCCTGGGCGCTGCGCCGGACCGGCGATCTGGAGAGCAAGCTGCCCGACGCCCGGCAGACCTTCGAGGAGTACAAGGAGCAGTTCGAGCGGCTGCCCACCATGAGCCGGGCGCTGGCGCCGATCGTGGTGCCCATCGTGCTGATGGCGATCGGTTCGGTCGCCGCGTTCCCGTCCGGTGACGGCACCCTGGTCGACGGTGTGTTCGGCGCCTTCCTCACCGATCTGGGGAATCCGGTGAACGCGCTGCTGATCGGCGTTCTGCTGGCCCTGGCCCTGCTGCCGCCCCGGCGTGATGCCAAGGCCCTGACCACCTGGGTCGCCGAAGGACTCGTGGACGCGGCGCCCATTCTGGTGATCACCGGCGCGGGCGGCGCCTTCGGCGCGGTCATCAAGGGGACGCCGATCGCCGACTACATCGCGTCCCTGATCGGCGACGGCTCCTCGGTCAGCGGGGTCACGGCGCTGCTGGTCCTCTTCGGGCTCGCCGCGCTGCTGAAGACCGCGCAGGGCAGCAGCACCGCCGCCCTGATCATCACCTCCACGCTGGCCCAGCCGCTGCTGCCCGCCCTCGGACTCGACGGCATGATGGGCTCCGTACCGATCGGGCAGGTGATGGCGGTCCTCGCGATCGGCGCGGGCGCGATGGTCGTGAGCCATGTCAACGACTCCTATTTCTGGGTCGTCTCCCAGTTCTCCGGCATGGACGTCAAGACCGCCTACCGCGCCCAGACGGCGGCCACCCTGGTCCAGGGCCTCACCGCCCTCGCGTTCGTCCTGGTCCTCGGCGCCGTACTGCTGTGAACGACCGGGCCGCCCCGCCGGGAAGGGACCGGGGCGGCCCGCCCGGCCCGGGGGCGGCCTTCCGCCTGTGGATATCACCGGGACCACAATCGAACTAAGGTCAGCCTTACTTCCGTTGGCACTGTGCGTCCGCGCGGACGGGCACGGCCGGGCCGTGTCCTCGGCCCCGCCCGTGCCCGTCCGCGCCGGGCCGAGGAGGAGGGGCTGAGAGCATGCGGGGCGACCCGGACGACTTCCCGACCCGGGGGCGGCGTGACCGCCGTCCCGGCGAAGACCCCGCCTCGCGCGAAGACCCCGTATCGCGCGATCCGGCGGCCGGGACCGTCCGCCGGGACCGGTCGGCCGGCCGGTGCCGGTGAGCCCCGAGGCGCCGCTCGTGGCCGCGCCACCGGCCCGGGGACGATCGCGAACAGGCCGCCGCCCCCGTCGTTCTGCGGGGCGCCGGGCTGCTGCTGGCCCTGGGCGTCCTGCTGCTGATGGTCGTCGTCAGTACCTGGATCGGGACGAAGGACACGTCACTCGCCCAGGTCTGGTCGGCGATCCGGTACGACGACGGCTCCTACACCACGGATGTGATCCGGCAGCTCCCGCTGCCGCGCACGCTCACCGGGCTCGCCGTCGGCGCGGCGCTGGGGGCCGCGGGCGCGGTGATGCGGGCCGTCACCCGCAATCCGCTGGCCGACCCGGGGCTGCTCGGGGTGAACGCCGGGGCGTCCGCGGCCGTGGTCCTCGGGATCGGGGTGCTCGGGCTGAGCGGCTTCCACTCCCTCGTATGGCTCGCCTTCGCCGGGGCGGGGGCGACGACCGTGGTGGTGTATCTGCTGGGCGCCTCGGGGCGCGGCGGGCCGACCCCGGTACGGCTCGCCCTGGCCGGGGCGGCGGTGAGCGCCTGCCTCGGCGGGGTCATCGGCGGAGTGACCGTCTTCGACGCGGCGTCCTTCGAGTATCTGCGGTTCTGGTCGGTCGGCTCGCTCGCCGGGCACGACCCGGCGCTGACCGGGCAGTTCGTGCCGTTCGTGGTGGTCGGTCTGGTGGCGGCGCCGCTGATGGCCCGGCCGCTGAACGCCCTGGCGCTCGGGGACGAGCTGGGCCGGGCGCTCGGCGCCCGGGTGGCCGGGACCCGGCTGGCGGCCGTGGTGACGGTGACCCTGCTCTGCGGGGCGGCGACCGCCGCCACGGGGCCGATCGCGTTCGTCGGGCTCGTCGTGCCCCTGGTGGCGCGCTGGCTGACCGGCCCCGATCTGCGCTGGGTACTGCCGTACTCCCTGGTACTGGCCCCGATTCCGCTGCTCGCCTCGGATGTGGTGGGCCGGGTGGCGCTGCCCGGTGACGAGTTGGAGGTGGGGGCCGTGACGGCGGTCACGGGCGCCCCGGTGTTCATCGCCATGGTGCGCCGCCGGAAGGAGATCGCGCTGTGACGGGTCCGCGTCGAACGGTTCCGGACGGCCCGGGGCGGCCGGCCGGCGCCCCGGGGCCGCTGAGCGGGGGCCCGGCCCGGCCGGTGAGCCTGTTCGCCGGGCGTATCGCTTTCCGGTGGCATCCGCGGACCGGTGCGATCTGCCTGCTGGCGGTACTGCTGTCGGCCGGGGCGCTGGTGATCGGTCTCGGGGTCGGGTCCTATCCGGTGGCACCGGCCGAGGTGGTTCGCGCCCTCTTCCACGGCACCGGCGACCGGCTCGCGGTCCACTTCGTGAACCAGGAGCGGCTGCCGCAGGCCCTGCTGGCGGCCCTGGTGGGCACGGCGCTGGGAATGAGCGGCGCGGTCTTCCAGAGCATCTCCCGCAATCCGCTGGCCAGTCCGGACGTGGTCGGCTTCAACAGCGGCGCGGCGACCGGCGCGATCGCCGTGATCGTCGCCCTCGGCGGTGCCGCCGGTGCGGCGGCGACGGCGCTGGGGGCGGTGGGTGGCGGCCTGGTCACGGCCCTGGTGGTCTTTCTGCTGGCGGGCCGGGGCGGTTCGCACGGGGTGCGGCTGGTACTGATCGGGCTGGGAGTGACCTCGGACCCTGCGGTTCGAGGCCGGGGACCAGGTCGGGCTCACCGGCCCCACCGGGGCGGGCAAGACGACCCTGGCGAAACTGCTCACCGGGCTCTACACCCCCGACGCGGGCGGGATCCGCTACGACGGCCGGGATCTGCGCGAACTCCCGGCGGACGAGCTGCGCGAACGGCTCGTCCTCGTACCGCAGCGGGTCCATCTGATCCGCGGCACGCTGCCGGACAATCTGGCGCTGGTGCCCGGCGAGCCGGACGAGGCCGGGATCCGGGCGGCCGTTCGCGCGCTCGGCCTCACCGAGTGGGTCGACTCCCTCGCCGACGGTCTGCGGACCCCCGTCGGCGGGGCCGGGGGCGGGCTGTCGGCGGGCGAGGTCCAGCTCGTCGGGCTGGTCCGGGCCGCCCTGGTCGATCCGGCGGTACTCGTCCTGGACGAGGCGTCGGCCGATCTCGACCCGGAGACCGCCCGCCGGACCGAGACGGCGATCGCCGGGCTGCGGACGGGCCGCACCCTGATCGTCGTCGCGCACCGGGAGGCGACGGTGGCCCGGCTGTCCCGGGTCGTCGGGCTCGGTACGGACGGGACGGCGGCGGGACGGTGAGCGCCGGGCGGGGACAAGCCCGGCAGGGACGAGACGGGGACGAAGCGGAGATGTCCGGGCGCGACCGGCTCACCCGCCGAGGAGGCGGGCGAACCCCTCCCGCAGATCCCGGGCCGTCGGCGGGCTGATCCTGGCCGCGAGATAGCCGTCCGGGCGGATCAGGAACGCGGTCGGCTTGCTCGCGCCGTACTGCCGGGCGAACTCGCCCCGGGTGTCCCGGAGTACCGGCAGCCGGGTCACGGGGGCCGGATCGTCCTCGGCGAGGACCAGACAGCGGTGGAGCGGGGCGCCGAACGCCCCCTCCGCCGCGTCGTCCGTCCCCTCCGCCGTGGTCGTGGTGCCCGTCCCGGTGAGCGCGTCGACGTCCGTGCCCTCGGGGGTTCCGTACAGGACGAGTACCTGGTCGCGTTCGCGCAGGACGTCGTAGAGCCGGAGCGGATATCGGGCGATGTCGCGGACCAGTCCGCCGCAGTCGGGGGCGCGGTCGCCCGGCTGGGGGCCGTCGCCCGCCGGGTCCGGCGGGCCCGCGAGGGGGCCGTTCCGGTAGGAGATCAGCAGTTGGGCCTCGCGCAGCAGGACGGTCGCGGGATCGCCGGGGTCGGCGGAGACGCCCCCGGCGGCGTGCCGCACGGTCCGTCCGACGACCTCCTCGCCGACCGGCCGCCGTTCGGCGTCGTAGCTGGCGACCAGCCCCGGCGGGGCGGCGCCGTCGAGCGCGAGGGCGAGTTTCCAGGCCAGATTGACGGCGTCCTGGATACCGGTGTTCATGCCCTGCGCACCGGTCGGCGGATGGATATGGGCGGCGTCGCCGGCGACGAGGACCCGGCCCGCGCCGTACCGGTCGACGATCCGGTGGCTGATCCGGAAGACGGAGGACCAGCGGGCGGCGGAGGCCGTGACGGGCCTCGGGGAGAGCCGGTCCAGTACCCGCTGGATGTCGTCGAGGCCGGGGAGCCCGCCGCCGCCGAGGCCGTGCGCCACCCCGTCGGCGTCCTCGGGCCGCCGCTCCCGGGCGAGTTCGGGCGGGGCCGCCATGGACACCCGGTAGCGTCCGGCGCCGGGCAGCGGAACGCACATCAGCACATCGGGAGCGTCGTCGGTGCCGTCCGCCCCCCGGCGGGTGGCGCGTACCGCGTAGCCGGGCGGCAGATCCCAGTCGAGCACCACATCGGCCAGCATGTACGCGGCCGGGAACGCGCCGCCCTCGAAGCCGAGTCCGAGCGCCTTGCGGACGGTGCTGTGCGCGCCGTCGCATCCCACCAGATAGCGGGTGCGCACCTCCTCCTCCCCCGCCGGTCCGGTGAGACGGCTGGTGACACCTCGGGCGTCCTGGGTGAAGGAGGCGAGTTCCGTGCCGCGTTCGACCCGGGTGCCGAGGCGGGCGAGCCGGGTTTCGAGGACGCGTTCCGTCTCGTACTGCGGCAACGCGGCGAAGCCGTACGGCACTCCGGGCGGCAGGACCAGTTCGATCCGGTCCTGTTCGGCGCCGTCGGCATAGGTGAGCTGGCCGCGGAGGGGGACGGCCGCGTCCAGGATCTCCCGGACCATCCCCGCCCGGTCCCAGATCTCCAGGGTGCGGGGCTGGATCCCGATGGCCTTGGCGTAGGGCTGGCGTTCGGGGAGCCGGTCCGCGATCCGGCAGGAGACACCGCGCCGCCGCAGCTCTCCGGCGGCGGTGAGTCCGACCGGACCGGCGCCCACGACGAGGACGTCCGGCTGATCGGCGCGTTCCACGAGCGCCTCCCGATGGGCGGTGAACCGGTACCCCCGGTGTCCTTCCCCCGTCCTTCCATGGTCGGCCCGTGGGCCGGTTCCGGCCACCTCGGGGGCGGACCGGGAGCCGTCCTGCCCCGGCGTCCGGGCGAGGGGCCCTGTGGCAGACTCGCGCCATGCGGCCGGATCTCGAACTCCTGCGGAATCTGATCGACACGACCCCGGAGATCGCGCCCCGGCCGGGTGCCGGCAAGTCGGCGGCGGAGGTACGGGCGGCGGAGTCCGTCGTCGGGCCGCTCTCCCCGTCGTATCGCTGGTGGCTGGCGGAGTACGGCGAGGGGACCGTGGCCCGGCAGGAGATCGCGACCGTGGGCGCGCTCCGTCATATCGGCGGGCCGGACATCGCCGGGCGACGGCCGGAGGGTGACCGGCTGCCGTTCCATCAGGACGGGGACTGCGGCGACCGCTACTCCTTCGCCCTCGACGCGGCCGGGGCCGACGGTGAGCACCCGGTGGTCCGGCACGATCCGTTCACCGGCGAGGACGAGCCGTTCGCCGACTCCTTCGCCGGATTTCTGACGGTACGAACGGCTTTGCTGCGCGGGCTCCGGGAGGGGCCGAATCCGGCCGTGGCCCGGCTGTGGCGGGCCACCCCGGGCGTCCGGCTGCGCGACGGCGGCCAGGTGTACGGCCCGCAGGCGCTGGGGGTGCGGAACGAGGCCCGGGGGATCGCGGACCGCGCGCCGCACTGGGTGCTGATCGGCGAGGACGGCACGGGCGGTGGGCTGTTCATGCGCCGCCACGGCCGGGACCGGACCTCCGTCCACCGGCTCGCCCTCGAAGCCGTCACCGCCGCCGAACCCCGGCCCGAACCCCGAGCCGAGGCCGGAAGCGGAAGCGGAACCGGGGCTCTCGAAGCCGCCGCCGGGGACGTCGCCGCGATCGGCGAGCGGCTCACGGACGATCTGCTCGGCTGGATCCGCGGAGTCCGGACCCCGGCGGGCGCCGGGGAACCCCCGGCGCCCGGCTGGACCGGCCGGGCGGGCCCGACAGGCTGACCACGGGGCCGGAGCGAAGGCGGTACGGGCCCCCGGCGACGGGCGTCCGCCCCTCCCCCGCCGCGCCGCGTGACCGACCGGACGGTCAGCCCGCGAACCGGGCCATCCACTCCTCCACGTCCGCCGCCGACCTCGGCAGGCCGCCCGACAGGTTCTCGTGCCCGTCCTCGGTGACCAGCAGATCGTCCTCGATCCGGACGCCGATGCCGCGCCAGTCCTCGGGCACGGTGAGATCGTCCGGCTGGAAGTAGAGGCCGGGCTCGACGGTGAGGACCATCCCGGGCACCAGCACCCCGTCGACGTACTCCTCGTTCCTGGCCTGCGCGCAGTCGTGGACGTCCAGGCCGAGCATATGGCCGGTGCCCGCCATGGTGAAGCGGCGCTGGAGGCCGAGTTCGTACGCCCGGTCGGCGGGGCCCTCGATGAAGCCCCACTCGACCAGCCGGGCGGCGAGGGACCGCTGGGACGCCTCGTGGAAGTCGCGGTAGGCGGCGCCCGGCTGGACGGCGGCCATCCCCGCCTCCTGCGCCTCGTAGACCGCGTCGTACACCTTCCGCTGTACCGGGGTGAAGGTGCCGCCGATGGGGAACGTCCTGGTCACATCGGCGGTGTAGAGGGTGTGGGTCTCCACTCCGGCGTCGAGCAGCAGCAGTTCGCCGGGGCGGACCGGGCCGTCGTTGTCGGTCCAGTGCATGATCGTGGCGTGGTCGCCCGCGGCGCAGATGGAGCCGTAGCCGACGGAGTTGCCTTCGAGCCGGGCGCGGCGGAAGAAGGTGCCCTCGATCCACCGCTCGGACGAGGCGATCGCCCGGGAGAGTTCGGCGATCGCGTCGGTGAAGCCCCGGACGGTGGAGTCCACGGCCTTCCGGAGTTCGCCGATCTCCCAGTCGTCCTTGACGGCACGGAGGTCGCTCAGGGCCTCTTCCAGTTCGGCGTCGCGCTCCTCGTCGGTACTGAGGACGGCCTCCAGGGCGGGGGCGATGCCGCGGACGATCCGGGTCGGCGCGCCGGATCCGGCGGCCAGGTCGTCGACGGCGGTACGGACGTCGCGGCAGGGCAGTCCGAGTACGGTCGCGGCCTCGGCGAGCGACCGGCGGCGGCCCATCCACAGCTCGGCCGTGGGCCCGGTCCAGAACTCGTCGTCCTCCCGGCTGTCCCGGGGCAGCTGGTAGCAGTAGGCGTCATGGCCGCCTTCGGCCCGGGGTTCGAGGACGAGGGCGCCGTCCCTGGCCCGGTCGCCGGTCATATGAACGTATCCGGTGTACGGGCGGAAGGGGTAGGTGTCGTCGTTGGAGCGGACCTTGAGGCCGCCCGAGGGGATCACCAGACGCTCGCCCGGGAAGCGGGCGGAGAGCGCGGCCCGGCGGCGGGCGGCGTACGGGGCCTGCTCGTCGGGGGTCAGATCGTGCCGTTCGGTGTCCGCCCAGCCCGTCCGCATCAGGGCGGACAGCTCCGGGGAGATCCCGGAGTAGAGACCGTTCTTCCGGCCTTTCGCCACGTCGTGCTCCCTTGTCCTGGTGGGTCTTTCCCGGTGGATGCGCCGGAGCCCCGACGGGTGCCGGTACGGCTCCGTTCCGGCCCGGCGGCCTCGGGCCCCGGGCTCGGCACACGGACCGTATCCCGGGCCGTCCTTCCCGGAGGCAGGGCAGTGCCACTGGCACTGATCGGCCACATCGCGGCGCGGACGGCCGACAATGGGTCGTATGACGAACGCGAGACTCGGCGAGGCGCTGCGGCTGCTGGGGCTGGACGCGGCGGCGGCCCGGATCTATCTGACCCTCCTCGACCTGGCCCCGGCGCCGCTCGGCGCGGTCGCGGCGGCTTCCGGGGTCGGCGAGCCGGACTTCCCGGCGGCGTACCAGGTCCTGGTCGACACGGGGCTGGCCAGCGCGCCCCGGGCGGACGGCGACGTGGTCGCGCCCGTACCGCCCGCCGCGGGTCTGGAGCTGCTGGCCCGGCACCGGGCGGCCGAGGTGGAGGAGTCGCGGATCGCCGTCTCGGGGGCGTTCGACTCGTTCCGGCGGCAGCGGCTGGCCGCGTACAACGACGATCTGGTGGAGGTCGTCACCGGTGATGCCGTCGGGCCCCGGATCAGGCGGGCCTGGGCGAGCGCCCGGGAGCAGATCCGGCAGTTCGAGTCGCCGCCCTACGTCCCCCTCACCGACCCCACCCGGGACGCGCTGGCCACCCTCGCCCGCGGGGTGACCCAGCGGGTGGTGTACTCCCGGGAGTCGCTGGAGTACCCGGGCCGCCTCCAGGAGGTGATCGAGCCGTGCGTCCGGGCGGGCGAGCAGGCCAGGGTGCTGCCGTCGGTCCCGGTCAAGCTGGTGATCATCGACGACGCGTACGCCCTGGTGTCGTTGTCGATCGAGGAGGCCGACGTCCACAACACCATGCTGGTGGTGCAGCCGTGCGGACTCTTCTCGGCGCTGGTCGCCCTGTTCGAGCAGTCCTGGCGGAACGCCGTACCGTTCCAGGGCCGTACGACCCGCCCCGGCGGACTGCCGCCCGCCGACCGCAGGCTCCTCTGGCTGCTCGCGGGCGGCGCGGCGGACGAGGTGATCGCCCGGGAGCTGGGGATCAGCCGCCGTACGCTCTACCGGCGGCTCCAGACTCTGATGGCCCGGCTGGGCGCGGCGAACCGGTTCCAGATGGCGTTGCAGGCGCAGCGCCACGGCTGGCTCTGACGGCGGCGGGTCCCGGCGTCCGGCGGGCCGGTGGTCACACGGCGCGCAGCGCCTCCACCGCGAGCCGGGCGGCCGTGCCGATCGCCGCGTCGGCGGCGGGCTGGCGGACGGCGGCGCGCGCGGCGCGGGTGAAGACGGCGACCGCGTACCGGCCGCCGTCGGGGTACTCCACCACCCCGACCTCGTGGCGCAGGGTGGGCAGGGTGCCCGTCTTGCCGTGGACCCGGACGTCGTCGTAGGGGAAACCGCTGCTCAGGCGGTGCGGCCAGACCTGGCGCCCGAGGATGTCTCGGAGTTCGCGGGCTCGGCCGGGCGAGCACGCCTCGTCGCGCCAGACGGCGGCGAGCAGCCGGGTCATCTCCCGGGGGGTGCTGCGGTTGGCCCGGGCCGGGTCGAGGACCCGGAGCCGGGCGAGGGTCGCCGGGTCGGAGGTCAGCCGGGCCGGGTCGCCGCCGGAGTCCTCGTCGATCGAGTCGATGAGTTCGCGCATGGTCAGTACGGCGACGGTACGGCGCAGTCCGAGGGCGCGCATGGCGGCGTTGACGCCGTCGAGTCCGACCCGGTCGATCAGCAGGTCGGCCGCCGCGTTGTCGCTGACGGTCAGGGACATCGCCAGCAGATCGCGGACCGGCATCCGGACCGTTCCGGTCAGCATCGAGAGACCGGTCGGGCCGGGGGTGCGGTCGGCGGGCCCGGACTCGACCTGTTCGTCGGGGTCGAGCCGCCCCTCGTCGGCGAACCGCTGGACGGTGACGGCGAGACAGAGTTTGTGCACGCTCGCGGTGCTCACCGGGGTGTCGGCGGCGAGGGCGACCTCGGCGCCGGTCGTGAGGTCCAGGGCGTGCAGCCGCCCGGTGACGCCCGCGTCGCCGAAGACGGCCCGGATCCGGGACCGTACGCCCGTCGTGGAACCGGGACCGGGCCCTTCCGCCGCCGGGTCCGTCCCGGGCCGCCGCTCCCGGGCCCTCATACCGTGTATCCGTAGGCGGGGCGGGGCACGGCCGTCCGCCGGGCCGCGGCCGTCTCCATCACCGGGGTCATACCTCCCGGACCGGCGAGTACCCGCTCGGTCACCTCGGTGAAGAACCGGACGGCCGGATCGTCCTGACGTCCGCGCGCCCAGGCGGCGGAGACCTGTTCCAGCAAGGGTTCGCCCTCCAGGGGGTACCACGCCGTCCCCGGCGGGCGTTTGCGGTCGCGGGTGGCGAAGGTGACCGCCGTCCCGGACATGACCAGGCCGTCCACGAACTCGGGGTCCTGCCCGGCCAGTACGGAACCGGGCTCGAAGCCGTGCCGGCGGCAGACCGAGAGGATCTCCTCGTGCAGGGCGGGCGCCGACGGGCGGGGGAAGAGCACCAGGTCGAGACCGGAGAGCGACGCCAGCCGGACCGGGCCGCCGCCGGACGGCGGATCCTCGTCGGACCGTACAGGATCGGGTCGTACGGCATCGGGTCGTACGGGACCGGCATCCGACCGGGCCTGCCGGCGGCCGTCCGGTGCCGCGTCGGACCGCTCACCGCCTGGCGGGCGGGGCAGCAGCACCCCGTACGGGCGGCACAGCACCTCGCCCAGACCGAGCCCGGCCACGTCCACCGGGTGCCGCAGCACTCCGACATCGAGGGTCCCGGCCCGCAGTTCGGTCAGCTGGACGGCGGGGCCCAGCTCCCGCAGGGCGAGCCGGACGCCCGGGGAGCCGTCCCGGAAACCCTCGACCAGGGCGGCCACGACCGCGCCGCCCAGTTCGGGCGGTACGGCGGCCCGCAGCACCCCCGCCGAACCGGCGCGTACCCGGGCGGCCACGCCCAGCAGGGCGTCCGCCCGCTCGATCAGGGGCCGGGCCTCGGCCAGCAGCAGCCGGCCGCCCTCGGTGAGATCGACCTGCCGTCCGCCGCGGTCGAAGAGCCGGACGCCCAGCTCCCGCTCCAGCCGCTGGATGCGCTGCGACAGCGACGGCTGCGCCATCCCGAGCCGGTACGCCGCCCGCCCGAAGTGTCTCTCCTCGGTGACGACGATGAAGTACCGGACATGCTTGACCAGGTCCACGACCGGCCATCATAGCGATTCGGCTATTGCCGCCACGGCGATAGGGCGCTTGCCCCGGCGGCGGGCGGCGAACCGGTGGCGGGGGCGTTGTCAGTGGGTGCTGCGATGCTCGCCGTATGTCCTTCTACGGCTCCCGGTCCACGGTGACCACCGTCTGGCTGCTGCCCGACGACGAGGCTTTGGCGGGTCTTCGGATCGCCGAGGCGCTGCCGGCCGCCCGGTGGCTGTGCAGCCAACCGGGTCCGGCGGGCGAGCGTCCGACGCACGCCCATCCGTCGGCGCCGGAGGCGCTGGAGTGCGGTGGCGGGGTCCAGACCCTGATACCGCTCCCGGCCGGTGCCACCGCGCCCGGGACGGGACCCGGCCCCGTGCCCGCCGCGGTCGTCCAGCTGCTGTGCTCACGACGTGTCCGGCCGGGCGGCGAGGAGCAGGAGGAGGTCTTCGCGGCGGGCCGGCTCGCGGTCCGCTGGTACGAGCCGGAGGTGGGCCCGGCGGTTCATGCGCTGCTGACGGCGGAGACCCGGCTGATCTGGCGGGCCCTGCGGGCGGCGACCCGCCCGGCCAAGGTCGCGGACCGGCACGGAAGACAGGTCTCCGGGATGCGGATCGGCGCCGCCGCCCATGCCCTGGTGAGCGCCACGGGCCTGCCGCTCGACCGGGGCGGCGGCCGGTTCAGCCTGGTGGGATGACCATCGCCCGGGACTGGGACCAGGAGCAGGAGCAGGACCGCGCGCCGGCGGCCCGTCCTCCCGTTTTGCCGAAGCCGCAAAGAAGCTGGGATCCGGCGGTGGCGCGGCGCATGATCGGCGGGGCGTCGCCGTCGCGATGACGGACCATCGGGCGGGCGGATGCCTCACGGTCACCGAGGAGGGCGTATGACACGGCACGGCACGGACCTCACCCATCGGCTGGTCCCGTCACCGGGCGGCCGGATCCATCTCGTGGAGCAGGGGACCGGGCCATTGGTCCTGCTCGTCCACGGCTTCCCCGAATCCTGGTACTGCTGGCGCCATCAACTCCCGGCTCTGGCCGCGGCGGGCTACCGCGCGGTGGCCGTCGACGTCCGGGGGTACGGCCGCTCCTCCCGGCCCGCCGCGATCGACGCGTACCGGATGGCGGAGCTGGTCGCCGACGAGGTCGCGGTGGTGCGCGCCCTCGGCGCGGAGTCCGCGGTCGTCGTGGGCCACGACTGGGGTGCGGCGATCGCCGCGAACGCGGCTCTGCTGGAGCCGGACGTCTTCCGCGCGGTGGGGCTGCTGAGTGTCCCGTACGCCCCGCGCGGCGGCCCCCGGCCCAGTGAGATCTTCAGCCGGATGGGCGGTGCCGACGAGGAGTTCTACGTCGGGTACTTCCAGCGGCCCGGTCGGGCCGAGGCCGAGGTGGAGCCCGATGTCCGGGGCTGGCTCCAGGGCTTCTACGCGGCCTTCTCCGGCGACACGATGCCGGCGCCGGGCGCACCGGATCCTCATTTCACGGGCGGTTCGGGCACTCTGCGCGAGCGGTTCCCCACCGGCAGTCGGCCGCACTGGCTGGGCGAGGCCGATCTCGACTTCTACGCCGGGGAGTTCGAGCGGACCGGACTGACGGGGGCGCTGAACCGCTACCGGAACATGGACCGCGACTGGGAGGACCTCGCCCCCTTCGACGGCGCGCCCGTCGTCCAGCCGTCCTTCTTCGCGGGCGGCGCCCTGGACGCCTCCACGACCTGGCTGGCCGACGCGATCGAGGCGTTCCCGGCGACCCTGCCCGGTCTGGTCTCCTCGCATCTGCTGGACGGCTGCGGCCACTGGATCCAGCAGGAGCGTCCGGCGGAGGTGAACCGCCTGCTGGTCGAGTGGCTGGACGCGCTCCCCGGCTGACGGCACCGCTCCGCGCGCGGCCCCGGCTGACCGGATTCTCAGTCCCGCGGTTCAGCCGGGCGCGTCAGCCCTGCCGGAGCCCCGCCAGTTCGGCGGCGACGGCGCCCCGGATCAGCTCCCGGGCGTGGCCGGTCCGGATCGCTCCGCCGAGCCAGCGCGTGCTGAGCCCTTCCAGCAAGGCGGTGAGCCGTTCCGCCGAGGCGGCGAGGGCGGGGGCGGACGCCATCGGCTCGACCGCGCCCAGCAGGGCGGCGATCTCCTGGACCCAGACCAGGGTGGCCCGGGCCAGATCCTCCCGCAGGGCCTCCTCGAACACGGCGCTCGCCCGCAGTTCGCCCCAGGCCGCGCTGTTCTCCCGTACCTCCGCCTCGTCCTGGATCTCCAGCAGCAGGGCCCGTTCCAGCTCCTCGCGGGGGGTCGGGGGCGGGGCAGCCGGGTCGAGGGCGGTGGTGTAGCGCTCGGCGCGGTCGTTGATGAACTCCAGGGTCCGGCGCAGCACCCCGGTACGGTCCTTGAAGTGGTAGTAGATCAAGGCGGTGGAGACCCCCGCCTCGGCCGCCAACTCCTCCACGCGCAGGCCTCTGACGCCGCGCCGGGCGATCACCCGGGCGGCCGCTTCGAGGATCTGAGTGCTGCGAGACGCCATGGCGGGCACTCTACCCGCGGGCGGTGAGCAGGTTCGGCCGAGGTCACCGGGGGTGCGGAGGGTACGAGGCGCCGACGCGCCCCTCGCCGGGCCCCTCACGCCTGCTCCGCCACGCCGTCCCGAAGCGTGATCGCTCGGCGGCTCTCCGCCCATCGGTTTGACTGAATTTTCAGTCAGTGTCAGGGTGACGACACGGGGCCCTTCACCGCCCGGAACACACCGGGCCACGGCGCCGGTGCGCATCCTGGCCGGGACCCGCCCGTCCGCCACCGCCCGCAGGCCGTTCCGGCCGCCGCCCACGACAGGAGTCGTCCGTGCCCTTCTCGCCCACCCGGCGGTCCGCCCTCCGCGCCCTCTCCGGCCTCGGCGCCCTCGTCCTCGGGACGTCCGCCTGCGGTCCGGCCGCCCCGTCCGGCACCCCGACGGCCGCCGCCGGCTCCACCGCGCCGGCCTCGAAGACCACGGGCCGCAGACTGGGCGCCGAGTGGGAGAGCCATACCCGGACCTTCATGTCCTGGCCTGCCCTGACCTCGGTCTGGGAGGAGTTCCTGCCCGACGTCCGGGCGGATATCGCCCGGATCGCCCGGGCCGTCGGGGAGTACGAGGCGGTCGTCATGATGGCCCGGCCCGACCAGGTGCAGGCGGCCCAGCGGGCCTGCGGCCGCGATGTGGAGGTCATTCCCCTGCCGGTGGACGATCTGTGGGCCCGCGACACCGTCCCGGTCTTCGTCGAGGAGGGCGGCCGGGTCACGGGGGTCGACTTCAACTTCAACGGCTGGGGCGGCAAGCAGCAGCACACCAACGACGCCCGGGTGGGGAGCGCCCTGCTGCCCGAGTACGGGATCCCCCGGTCCCGGGCCCCGCTGGTCTCCGAGGGCGGCTCCTTCGAGACCGACGGCGAGGGCACCCTGCTGATCACCGAGAGTTCGATCGTCAACGCCAACCGGAACCCGGGCAAGAGCCGGGACCGGATCGAGGCCGAACTCCGCCGGGCCCTCGGCGTCGGGAAGGTGGTCTGGCTGGCGGGGATGCGCGGCGAGGACATCACCGACGCCCATGTGGACAGTCTCGTACGGTTCACCGAACCCGGTGTGGTGCTGCTGGACCGGGCCTTCCCCGGCACACCGCCGGACTCCTGGTCCCGCTCGGCCGACCAGGCCCGGTCGGTGCTGTCGACGGCGACCGACGCCCGCGGCCGGCGCTTCGAGATCGTCGGCCTTCCCCAGCCCGATCTGCGGAAGATCACCGGCGACGGCGACGACTTCCTCGCGTCGTACGCCAACTTCTATGTCGCCAACGACTCGGTCTTCCTGCCCCGGTTCGGGGACCGGAAGGCCGACGACCGGGCCCGGGGCATCCTGCGGGAACACTTCCCCGGCCGCGATGCCGTCCAGCTCAGGATCGACACGGTCGCCTCGGGCGGCGGCGGGATCCACTGCGCCGCACACGACCAGCCCGGCACCCCGGCCGACTGATCCCCCGGCGCCCCCGGCACCCTGTGGCCCACAGCCCGGGCCCGAGGGCGCCGGGGCCACCGCCCGGCCCTGGCGCGATCGTTCAAGACGGACCGGGGCGGCCCCGCCTACCGTTCCCGTGGAGCGGAACCAAGAAAAGGAAACGGGTAACGGGTATGGAGGAGTACGCGAGCGCCAGACTGCTGGAGCTGGCACAGCGCGCGCTGGCCGCCGAGGGCATCCGGGCGGTCGCGCCCGTGACCGGCGGCGCCCTGCTGCCGCCGGCCGCGAAACGCGCCTACCTCGCGGAAGTCGCCCGTGAGCACGGTCTGCTGCCGCTGCTGCGGGTCGGCTCCACCCTCTCCGGGGCCACCTCGGACCCGCTGATCGCCGCGCTGCTGAACGCCGTCGGCCCGAGGGATCTGCTCGAAAGGTGGCGGCGGCTGGAGCGGTTCCAGCACTCCCGGCACCGGACGGTCGTCCGGGAGTACGGGCCGCGGCATCTCGTCGTCGAGCACATCGGGCCGCCCGGGGCGCCGCCGGAACCCGCCGAGGACGCCCTCGTGCTCGGTGTGCTGACGGCGCTGCTCACCCTGTCGGGCGCGCGGGACGTCCGGGTCACGGCGGGCTCCGACCGGCCGGTGACGGTGTTCTCGGACGGCCTCTTCCGGGCACCCCCGCCCCGGCCGGGCGGCGGACTGTGGCGGTTCGCCTGGTCGGCCGCGCCCCCCGGCGACGGCATCCGGACCGGGGAAGCCGGGGCGACCGGCAAACCCGGAGAACCCGGAAGATCCGGAACGGACCGAGCGGACGGAGCGGCGGGCCGGGACGAGGTCGCCCTGACCCGGCGGCTGATCGCCGCCGACCCCGCGCGGCGCTGGACCCTCGGGGGCCTCGCGGCCGAACTGGGCGTACCGGCCCGGAGTCTTCAGCGGCGGCTGGCGGGGGCGGGCGGCTTCAGCGGGCTGCTGGCCGCGGTGCGCTCGGAGGCCGCCGCCGAGCTGCTGATCCGCGGCGACCATCCGATCGGGATCATCGGCTTCGTCTGCGGCTATGCGGACCAGCCCCATTTCACCCGCCAGTTCGGGCGGCGAACCGCGTTGACGCCCGCCGTCTACCGCTCCGTGTTCCAGGACCCCGGCGGGCGGACGAGCCGCGCCGGTGAACCGACCAGACGAAGGACGCCATGAACCTCACCGGCAGAACGGTTCTCGTCACGGGCGCGACCCGTGGCATCGGACGGGCTCTGACCCACCGGCTCACCGGACTCGGCGCACACGTCGTGGCCGTGGGCCGGGACCCCGGCGGGCTCGCGGCGCTCACGGCCGCGTACGGCGACCGGGTGTCGCCCGAGGCGCTGGACCTCGCGGACCCGGACGCCGTCGACGCCTTCGCGGACCGGCTCCCCGAGCGGCACCCGGAGCTCTCCGTCGTCGTCAACAACGCCGGGGTACAGCATCTCAGCGACTTCCTGACCGGCGACCCGCGCGAGCTGCGCCCGGTACTCCGGCGCGAACTGGCGGTCAATCTCGATGCCGTGATCACCCTCTCGACGGCGCTGCTCCCGCACTTCCGGAGTCTGCCGTCGGCCGCGATCGTCAATATCGGCAGCGGGCTGGCCGTCGTGCCCAAACCGTCGGCGCCCGTGTACTGCGCCGCGAAGGCGGGGGTCCGTACCTTCACCCGGGCCCTGCGCTACCAGTGCGAGGACTCCGCGCCGCAGATCCGGGTGGTGGACGTGGTCCTGCCGCTGGTCGACACGGAGATGACGGCGGGCCGGGGCCGGGGCAAGATCAGCCCGGCGGAGACGGCCGGGGCGATCGTCGACGGGATCCGGCGCGGCCGTACGGAGATCAGGGTCGGCAAGGCCGCGCTGCTGCCCGTCCTGATGCGGGTCGCGCCGTCGCTCGGCTACCGGGCGCTGCGCCATGGCTGACGCGCCGGGGACCGCGGCGGCGGGCCGGACCGCGCGGCTGCTGATCCGGCTCGACCGGGCCGCGCACCGGCCGTGGTTCCTGCCCGCGGTGGCCGTCTTCCCGCTCGGCGACTACGCGCTGCCGGTACTGCCCAATCAGATCCTGCTGACGGGGCTCTCGGCGCTGCGTCCCCGGCGGTGGCGGGCGGTCGCCCTGACCTTCGTCATCGCGTCGGCCCTGGGTGCCTTCCTGGTGGCGACCGCCGTCCGGGCGGTCGGGCCCCGGCTGCTGGAGGCCGTCGGCCCGGTCCTCGCCGATATCGGCGAACTGCGGGAGGCTGGGGGGTTCGTGACCGAGTACGGCGCCCCGGCCGTGGCCGTACTCGCCCTGCTGCCGTGGACACCCCGGGCGGCCGTGCTGGTCTGCGCGCTGGCGGGGGTGCCGCCCTGGTCGATCGGGGTCGCCGTACTGGTGGGCCGCCCTGTGCCGGTGGTGCTGCTGGCGGCCACCGGGGCCCGCGCGCCCCGGCTGCTGCGCCGGTTCCGCCGGATCGACCGGGTACTGACGGAGGCGGAGACCCTGCGCGCGGTCGTTCCGCCCGGCCGTGAGGGGGTGTCAACCGGTATGCCGACTGCGGCGTAAGGGACTGGGGTGAGGGCGGGGACACAGGGGGCGATAGGGGTTGTGACCGGGGTACGGCGCCGATTGCATGGAGCAGGCACCGGATCCCGTGGGACGCGGACCGGGCCGCTCAGGGCGCCCGGGGACAGGGCGCCGGCTCCGGTGCCCCGCCGGGCCCGGCCGATCTTCCAGAGGAGCAACTCATGGCCAAGCGTTGGATGTCGCGTGTCGCGATCGCCGGTGGTGCGTCGGTGGCACTGGCCCTGACCAACGTGAGCACGGCCCAGGCGGCCAATCTTTCCTTCTCCTTGAGCTACAACGGCGCTCAGGTCGGCACGATGGCCCATCTCGACGCGGACCCGGACCGGATCCAGGTCTGCGACACCCGGGCCGACGGCTACGGCGTCACGGGCACGCTCTCCATCCTGCACGGGGCCGCGGGCTGGAGCACCATCGCGGTCGTGGACGACGGCGGCGACGCGGGCTGCGACACGCTGCAGGTCCCGATCAGCGGTACCGCCTACTACTCGATGGAGCTGTGCTGGAACGGCCGCGCCGGCGTCTGCAAGAGCACCGCCCCCTTCCAGGAGTAGGGGTTCCCGGGCCCGGTGACGGCGCCCGTGCGATCGGTCCGACCGGCCGGATCCAGGTGACGGTACGTCAGTCACCGGGCCCGGCCGGTCTTCGCGTTCCCCCGGCCCGCCCCGCTCCCCCACCCCTCGGCGACCCGGCGCCATCCACCAACCATCATGGCGCCAAATAAAGTGGCGAATGGCGCCACTCATGTGCCATGCTTGCGCCGTAAGCGACGCCCCGGGGTCTTGAACGGGGTGCTCGGGGAGTGGGAACAAGGGGGCGGCATGGAACGGCACGCGGCGGACGACACCAACCGGAAGACGGCCCGGTCGGCCTTCGCCCGGTTTGTGGTCTGCGGCGGCGGAACGGGCCTGGCCTCCAGTTTCGCCGTGACCGCCGCCTCCTCCTGGATGCCCTGGTTCCTGGCCAATGCCGTGATCACCGTGATCTCGACCCTGGTCGCCACCGAGCTGCACGCCCGCTTCACCTTCGGTACGGGCGGTCGCGCCACCTGGCGCCAGCACCTCCAGTCGGCCGGGACCGCGGTGGCGGGATACGCGGTGACCGGCGCGGCGATGCTCGTACTGCACGCCGTGACGGAGGCGCCGGGCCCGGCTCTTCAGCAGATCGTCTATCTCTCCGCGTCGGCGGTCGCCGGAGTCGCCCGGTTCGCGGTGCTGCGGCTGGTCGTCTTCGCCCGCGGCCGGGTACGGACGACGACGGCCGTGCGGCCCGCGATCGTGGTCGGCGCCCCGGCGCCCGCCGGCCCGCCGGCGCTCTGCCCCGCCGCCTGACGGACCGTGGAACGGCCCCCGCCCGATTCGTCCGGGCGGGGGCCGTTCACGGGTTCCGCGAGGTCGCCGTGGTCAAAGCGGTCGACGGTTCCGACGATCCGCCGGGTGGGTCAGCGCTCGGCCGGATCCGTGGCGATGACGCTGTACGGATACGGCAGCGGCTGGTCACCGGCCTTGGTCAGCAGCTCGGCGTCGGCCGGGTCGAGATCGACATCGGCCGCGCCGAGGACGTTCTCCAGCTGCTCCAGCGTCCGGGCGCCGACGATGGGGGCGGTGACCGCGGGCCGCCCGCCGAGCCAGGCGACGGCGACCTGGGCCGGGGTCAGCCCGCTCCGTTCGGCCACCTCGAAGAGGGCGTCCAGGACCCGCCAGGTCCGCTCGTCCTGGTACGCGCTCCACGACTCGCCCCAGCCGAACCGCTCGGCCGTCTCCACCCGGCTGCCGGCCGGTGGCGCGGTGTCGCCGCGCCGGATCCTGCCGCTGAGCCAGCCGCCGCGGAGCGGGCTCCACGGAATGACGCCGAGCCCCTCCTGCCGGGCCACCTCGATCAGCTCCCACTCGGTGGAGCGGTCCAGCAGGTTGTAGAGCGGCTGGAGGGCGACAAAGCGCTCCCAGCCGTGCCGCTTGCTGAGGTCCAGGGCCTTCTGGAGCTGCCAGCCGGTGAAGTTGCTGGCCCCCAGGTAGCGGACCTTGCCGGACTTCACCAGGGTGTCGAGGGTGGAGAGGGTCTCCTCCAGCGGGGTCGCGGGGTCCCAAGCGTGCACCTGATACAGATCTATGTGGTCGGTACCGAGTCTGCGCAGACTGGCCTCGACCCCGGCGATCAGATGCTTGCGGCCCAGGCCCCGGTCGTTGGGGCTGTCGCCGGTGCCGTACCGGACCTTGGTGGCGATCACCAGATCGTCCCGGCGCCGCTTCTCCAGCCAGCGGCCCAGGATCTCCTCGGAGGCGCCCGCCGAGTAGATGTCGGCGGTGTCGACGAAGTTGCCGCCCGCCTCGGTGTAGCGGTCCAGGATCGCGTGGGACTCCTCCTCGGCGCTCTCCCGCCCGAACGTCATGGCGCCCAGGCAGAGCTCGCTTACCACCAGGCCGGTCGATCCCAGGAAGCGTTGACGCATGGTCGATGTCCTCTCGGCAGTTCGGTTTCGCACACGGAAGGCGGGCACGGGGGCGGACCGGCGAAGCGGTCGGCGCTGAGCCCCGGGGCTCCCCCGTCTCCCGGACGACGACACGGCCGGACGGGCCCCGGGGGCGCGGATCCGGTACGTCAACCGACGGCATGGTGGACGTGACCGGTCCCCGGCCCGGCTTCCATCATCCCACAGGTGATCCACATCACCGCGAGAATTATTTGAGCCTACGGACCGTCAGATTCCGTCGCTCTTCGGCGAATCGGCTGCTCAGAGGTGCGTACGGACCGTCAGACGTGCACCCGGCCGTACGCCGCGAGCCCGGCCAGCAGCTCGTCGTAGCGGTCCAGACAGCCCTCGGTGCCGTACCGGGCCCGGGTGACCCGGCCGCCCTCGGCCCGTTGCCCGGGCGAGAAGGCGGCGGCCTCCAGCAGGGCCGCGGCGAGCGCCCCGGAGTCCCCGGGCGGGACGAGCCTGCCGAAGCCGGTACTGGTGACCGGTACCCGCATCCCGGGGGCGTCGCAGGCGACCGAGGGGACCCCCGTCATCATCGCCTCCGTCTGCGAGATCCCGAACGACTCCTCGGCCACCGACGGCAGCGCGAAAACGTCCAGGGAGGCGTAGAACTCCGCCACTTGATCGTCCGGGAGGAATCCGGTGAACCGGATCCGGGGATCACCGGCGGAGCGTTCCCGCAGCGCCCCGACGACACTGCCGCCCGCGACCTTGGAGTAGTCCCCCGCGATCAGCAGCCGGGCGGCGGGGTCCCCGATGGCGCGGAAGGCGTCGACCAGATGGTGCAGCCCCTTCTCGGGGGCGATCCGGCCGAGGAACCCGATATGCGGGCCCGGCCCGTCCCGGAACGTGGCGGGGCCCGGTTCCCGCTGCCGGCAGGGCGGGGCGATCACGGCGAGCCTGTCCCCCATCAGCGCCCGGTGCCGGGAGTGGTCCGCGTGGTCGGTGTTGTTGACGACGACGGCGGCCGAGCGGCGCAGGGCGGTCGCCACCGAGGCGTCCACCACGGAGACCTGGAGGCCGGCCGCGCGGCCGGGCGGCAGCCAGACGTCGTCGTGGTGGGTGGTGATCACCGGGGTACGCCCGGCCAGCAGGGCCAGCGGTCCGGCCTCCAGCATCGGCAGATGGATGTTGACGGCACGGGAGGCCCGGGCCAGCCGGGCGGCCAGCGGGACGAAGCCGGGGCTGAGCACGCCGCGCCCGATCCGGGCGGCGACGGGCGCCCGGAAGACGTCCACCCCGTTGACGCGCTCCCGCCGGGGCGAGGCCGGATCGTGCCGGGAGGCGACCACGGCGACCCGGTGGCCCCGGGCGGCGAGCCCTTCGGCGACCGCCCGGGCCACCTCGGTCAGGCCGCTGGTGTACGGCAGGTAGTAGGTGAGGGCGACGGTCAGGTCGTAGCGGTGGGGGCGGGTGGCCCGGCTGGTGGTCATGGCAGCGCCTTCGGGTCGTCCGGTCCCGTGCGGTCGCCGTCGGCCCCGGCGGGCGGACGGTCCGGCGGGGAGAGCCGGAGCAGGATCAGTCGGTGGGTGGAGAGCCCGGCGGGCGGATCGTCCAGGGACTGGCGGTGGATCTCGACGTCCGGGGAGGCGAAGGTCCAGTCGAGCCGCCACAGGGCGGCCGGTCCGGCCGGAAAGGTCGCCGGGTAGGGATCCGTACCGGATTCGGCGGTGTCGCGCAGCCCCCGGAACCAGCGCAGGTCGGCGCTGCCCGGCAGGGTGTTCAGATCGCCGCCGAGTACCACCGGGTTGGGGTTGGCGTCGAGGTCGGCGCGGAGCGCGCGCAGATGCAGCAGCCGGCGGTGGGCGTGCGAGCCGACTTCGCGGTAGTACGACGGGGTCAGCGGATTGCGGTCGACGTTGAGCAGGTCGGGCAGATGGGTGTTGTAGAGCGACAGGGTGCGGCCGTCGACGCTGATGTCGGTCCGTACCACCCGGACGTCCCAGTAGTCGGGCCAGTCGGTGGGCGGCGGCGGCAGTCCGGCGGGGCGCAGGGCGCGCCGCAGGGTGACGGGGTGGCGGGAGAGGGTGAGGAACGCCCCGTCGGCGGCGATTTGGTAGCCGGGGAAGGCAGCCCTGATCCGGGCGAGGTCGTCGATCGGGACGGGCCGGTCCCCGCGGGCGTTCTGGTACTCCTGGAGCAGATAGACATCGGCGTCGTAGCGGCGCAGATAGCCGAAGAAGCGGTCGGGGTCGGCGTCCTGGTGCCAGAAGAAGGTGTTCCAGGTGACGACGCGCAGGGCGTCGGCGGGCACGGGTCCCCGGTCGCGCAGCAGGGCGCCCGGGTGGACCCCGGACTGTCCGGCGCCCAGCAGGAGGGCGAGGACGAGCAGGGGCAGGGTGATCCGGCGCCGTCGCCGGAGCAGGGCGGCGGGGAGCAGCAGGGCGAGGGGGACGGCCAGATAGGCGAGCGGCGGGGCGAGGTCGATCCCGTTCCAGAGCCACCACCGTCCGCTGAGGGCGGTCCTGAGTACGGTGTTCAGCGCCCAGAGGGCCGCGAGGGCGCAGAGCGCCGTACCGGCGATCCGTGCCGTCCGGGCGCGGGGGCCCGGGGCGGCGGGTCCGGCAGCCGGACCGGCCTCGGCGCCGGAGGCCGGCCCGTACCCGGCTTCCGGGACCGGGCCGGATCCGGCGTCGCGGCCCCGGTACGGACCGGTGTCCGGGCCCGTGGCCCGTCCGGCGGGGGTGTTCACGCGCTCGCCCCGGCGGTCCGGCCGGTGTCGCGGGGCGCGGGCGGGTCGTAGAGACGGCGGAATCGCCGGGAGGTGAGCCACTGGACGACACCGATCCCCGCTCCGAGGGCGATGACGGCGTTGACGGCGAAGTGCGCCAGGGCGAAGTAGCCCGTGAAGCCGTAGCCCTTGCGCCGGAGGACGAAGGCGTAGAGGGACCGGTCGGCGAGCAGGGAGCCCGCGGCCAGGGCGGCGGGCAGCAGGGCCCATCCGGCGCCGAGCACCGCGAGGGGCAGGGCGACCAGGGCCAGCAGGGCGGCGACGCTGGCCCCGGCGCGCGGTCCGGTGGCGATACCGCCGGGCAGGTCGCGCCGGTCGACGTAGAGGGGGATGTGCAGCCGGGTGCGGTGGAAGACCTTGCGGAGCACCACCCGCCAGGTGTCGTCGTGGTCGTGGCGGCCGCGGACGGTGGTGGAGCTGTGGACCTCGTAGCGGCGGCGGATCCGGGCGGCGTAGTCGCCGTCCTCGGTGTGCCGGAGCCCCCGGTTGAACGGTCCGATCTCGGCGAAGACGGCGGCCGGGATCGCGCAGATCGCGGTATGAAGAGTGCCGATCCGGCCCTCGTGTTCGGCGAGCCAGTAGTACTGGTGGAGGCAGCGGTATTCCTCGATCCGGCTGTCGCGGATCAGGGGTTCGGCGTCGTAGGTGCCGCAGACCGCGCCGATCCGGGGGTCCGTACGGAGCAGGGCGACCGCGTTGGCGACGGCGTCCGGTTCCATGGCGACATCGGAGTCGACAAAGACCACGATCTCGCCGCGGGCGCGTTCGGCGCCGGTGTTGCGGGCGTGGGCGACTCCGCTGTTGACCCCGGTACTGACGACTTGTACGCCGAGGGAGCGGGCGACGGCCACCGAGTCGTCGGTACTGCAGTCGTCGACGAGCAGGATCTCCAGCGGCCGATAGGTCTGGGCCTGGGCGGCGCGCAGACAGAGTTCCAGCGCGCGGCCGTAGTTGTAGTTCGGGACGACGACCGAGACCAGGGGGTTTCCGGTGGGGCTGGACATGTCGGGCCGTGCCTCTCGGGTGGTCGGAAGGGGTGTGGGCGGGGGCGTGCGGCGGTCACCGGCGGTCAGGCCGGGGAGGCCGGGGGCGCCGCCAGGAGCAGGGCGGTGCCGATGAGTACGGCCCACAGCGCCGAGTTGACGAGGGTGGCCCGGTCGCGCAGCAGCAGCCGGACGGGGTCGCCGCCGCCCTCCTCGACCAGCAGCACCTGGAGATAGCGGGCCAGCCCGAAGACGGCGCAGAGCGCGGAGAGCAGGGCCGTGGTGTGGGCCGCGCCCGCGAAGACGGGGTCCTCGTCGAGGAAGAGCAGATAGGAGACGGCGGTCAGACCCGCGATCAGTCCGATCAGATGGTCGACAAAGCCGACGGTGTAGCCGCTGAGGGCGGGGCGGTGGCCCGGTTCGGCGGCGGTGAGTTCATGGCGGCGTTTGCCGAGGGAGAGCAGCAGACAGAAGGAGAAGACGCAGACGGCGAGCCACTGCGGTACGGGTCTGCCGACGGCGGCGCAGCCCAGGGCGAGCCGGAGGACGAATCCGGTGGCGACGATGAACGCGTCGAGCAGGGGGATGTGTTTCAGTCCCCGGCTGTAGCTCAGGCTGAGCACCAGGTAGACGGTGACGGGCCACCATTCGGCGACGGGCCGGGGCAGTACGGCTCCGGTCAGCGCGGCGGCCAGGACGGCGGTCAGGGCGAGCGCCCCGCCGGTGCCGATCCGCCCGGCGGCCAGCGGGCGGTGCCGCTTGGCCGGGTGGAGCCGGTCGCGTTCGCGGTCGGCGAGGTCGTTGATCACATAGACGATCGCGGAGGCGAGGGTGAAGACGGTCAGGGCCCAGAGGATCCGTCCGGCGCCGGACGGCGTCCAGGTACGGGTGTCGAGCAGGGCGAGCGGGACGACGGCCAGGTTCTTGACCCACTGGCCGGGTCTGACCAGGGCCAGCAGGTCCGCCAGGGGCCGGGGCCGGATCCGGGGGCCGGGGGCCGGGGGCGGGGTGACGAAGGCGGGTGGGGCCGCCACGCGCACGGGCGCGGCGGAGAACTTCGGGATGTCCACGAGGGTGCTCTCCACTGCTGGGTCAGGGGTCAGAAGAAGACCTTGGCCAGCCCGAGCGCGCCCTGTCGCCAGGGGTCGCGGCTGGTCCGGCCGCCGGTGCCGGTGGTGGCCCGGGCGGGCGGCAGGGTGCGCCACCAGTCGTATGTGCGCAGCACGGCGTCCCGGTTGGACTGCCGGGGTCGGAAGCCGAGCCGTTCCCTGGCCCGGCTGATGTCGACATAGCTGTCGTCGAGCAGTTTGTAGAGGAGCCGTCCGTAGACGGGTGAGAGTCCGCTGCGTTCCAGTCCGCGCAGCACGGCGAGAGCCGGTCCGGCGGGGAGCGAGACGACCCTCTTGCCGTGGCCTGCGGCGTCGAGGACGGCCTGGAAGTCCTCGCGTATGGTGCCGAACTCGGCGGCGCCGACGTTATAGACGTCATTGGCGATCTCCGGTGGCGCTTCCAGGACGCGGATCACCACATCGACCAGGTCGGCCATACCGAACATCTGGATCCGGACGTCGCCGCGGCCCAGGACCGGGAAGTTCCGCTTCTCGTCGGCCCATTCGAAGAGCATGGAGAAGAGCCCCATCCGGCCGGGTCCTACGAAGGTCTTGGGCCGGAGTACCGGCAGGCACATGCCGCGGGCCCGGAACTCCTCGCAGACCTCCTCGGCCGCCGCTTTGGCGCGGCTGTACGGGTCGACGGGTTCGCGCGGGTGCTCCTCGGGCGTGGGGACCTGCTTGGGGAGTCCGTAGACGGCGGTGGAGGAGATATGCGTGACGCGCGGGATCCGGGCCCGTTCGGCGGCGGTGAGTACGGTGCGGGTGCCGTCGACGGTGATGGAGCGGATCTGGTCGTCGGGGTAGCTGGGCAGGGCGGCGGCGCAGTGCACCAGCGCGTCGGCCCCGGCGAAGGCGCGGGCCAGGGCGGCGCCGTCGCGGATGTCGGCGATGAGGTGCCGGGCGCCGGGCGGGGTGTGTTCGGCCGGGCGCAGGTCGATCCCGGTGACCTCGTGGCCGTCGGCGGCGAGCCGGGCGACGAGATGGGAGCCGAGCATGCCCGCGGCTCCGGTGACGGCGACGCTCAGGCCCATCGGGAGACCGCCTTGTCCTTGACGAAGGAGGTGAGCAGCCGGGTGAGGCCCTTGGCGAGGGTCTGTTCGAAGGCGTCGAGGAAGAGCTCCGCGTCGGCGGGTTCGGCGACCAGGGGCGGGGCGACGACCAGGGGGCTGCGGCCGTTGAGGGTGTAGTAGAGGAAGATGTCGTGGTCCTGGTACATGGCGTTGATCACGGCGCAGGTGATCAGTTTGGTCCGCAGCAGCGGATCGCGGGCGAGGCCGCCGGGGGCCAGTTTGGCGGCGAGGTCGAGGACGCGGGGGCCGCCGTCGAGGAAGACGCCGTGGAGCGCGCCGGAGCCCCGGGTGTCGGCGATGATGTCGGGGAACTGCTTCCGCAGCCGGGCGAGTCCGGGGGCGAGGACCCGTTCGAGGGCGCGGGCGCGGGCCGGGTAGTCGTCCTCGATCGCGATGTTGACGGCCTCGATGGCGGTGGCGGTCTCCTCGCCGAAGCCGTAGTAGGTGGTGCTGGTGGACTGGAGCATGGCGTCGCCGAGGCTGTCGTACGCCTTCCTGAAGACGGGCTCGCGGGCGATGAAGGCGGAGATGGACGATTTGCCGCCGCCGAAGGACTTGGAGGTGGTGACCACATCGGGTACGAGCCCCGGGTAGCGGGTGAAGTGGAAGAGGCTGCCGGTCTTGCCCCAGCCGGTGTAGATCTCGTCGAAGATCAGCACGATGTCCTCGGCGGTGCACAGCTCCCGCAGTCCGCGCAGGAACTCCTCGGAGCACTCGTTCATGGTGGAGGCGGAGAACGGTTCGATCAGGACGGCGTAGACGTCGCAGCGGCCCTTGGCGTCGCGGGCGGCGCCGACGGCCGCGCGGACCGACTCCAGGTCGCCGTAGGTGAAGGAGGAGACACCGGGGATGCCGGGGAAGGTGAAGGCGGCGGACTGGGCGCTGCCGGTGAGGCTGCCGGAGCCGAGGAGTTTGCCGTGGAAGCTGATGTCGGCGTGGAGGATCCGGCCGCGGCGGCCCGAGTGGTATTTGTACGCGAGCTTCACCGCGCCCTCGACCGCCTCCGCGCCCGAGTTGGGGAAGAAGGACTGGGTGAGGTCGCCCGGGAGCAGCCGGGCCAGGTTGTGGCCGAGGGCGGCGACGTACGGCGAGAAGTAGGTCTTGTGGACCTCCATCCGGCGCCGTTCCTGGAACCGGCGGCGGGCGGCCAGGACGCGGGGGTGGTTGTGGCCGTGGTTGAGTACGCCGACGCCGCCGGTGAAGTCCAGGATCCGGCGGCCGTCGCGGGTGTGGATCCAGGCGCCCTCGGCGTGGTCGACGAGTTCCCGGCCGAAGCCGAAGGAGGTCATCAGGGAGACCTGGCTCCGGTTGACGTACGAGCGGTACAGGTCGTGGACTTGGCGTACGGTCAGCTGTTCGGCCTCGTCGAGGCTGATCAGTGGTGCTGCGGAGGTCATCGGACCCCTTCCGGGACGGTGGTACGGGACAGGGCGCCGGGCGCGGGGGCGGCGAGCTTGGCCCAGAGCAGGGCGGCTCCGGTGGCGGCGACCTCGCTCAGGACGCAGACGAGCCGGCTGGCGATCACCGCGGCGGTGGCGGCGGTGAGGGGCATCACGGCGGTCAGCGGGGCGAGCAGGACCAGTTCGCGGGCGCCGATGCCGTCGGGCAGGACGAAGGCGAGGCTGCCGGCGACGGTGGCGAGGGCGAAGCCGCCGACGGCCACCGGGAGCGCCGGGCCCGCCGGGGCGCCGAACAGGACGACCAGCGCCCACAGATGCAGTCCTGAGACGGCCCAGGAGGCCAGGGCGAGCAGGATCGAGCGGCGGACGGCCCGGGCGGAGCCCGGTGCGACCGGGGGCCTGCGGGCCAGTCGCAGGGCGCGGGCCACCAGGTGGTTCACCCAGCCGGGCCGTACATAGGCGGCGACGGCCAGCAGGATCAGCGGGGCGAGCGCCCAGGCGTGGCCGCCGAGGACGGCGGGCGCCGTCAGCAGTCCCGCGCCCGCGCCGGTGGCGATGCCGATCACCAGCCCGAGCCCGAATCCGGCCAGCATCCGCTCCGGCGCCACCCCGGCGTCCCGGCCGAGCTGGACATGGGCGAGCACGCCCCAGATCCGGCCGGGCACGAACTTGCTGATGAAGCCGATGAAGAAGATCCGGGCGGCGACGGGCGCGGGGAGCTGTGTCTCGCCGTCCGCGACCAGGACGCGCCAGGAGAGCATCGACAGCGTCAGTCCGGCCGCGTTGGCGAGGACGGCGGCGGCCAGCAGCACGGCCCCGCCGGGCCGCCGGGCGGCGGCGGCCAGTTCCGCACCCGCGCCGTCCAGCGCGCCGCCGGCCGCCAGCGCCGTCGCCCCGAGCAGGACGACGGCGGCGGCGGCGCGCAGGACCCGCGAACGGGTCGAACGCCGGGCAGCGGCCGGGGGACCCGGCGGCTCCCCCGGGCCGTACGGTCGCTCCGGGTCCCGCGGGCCGTCGGTGGTGGCGCCCGGGGCCGGGCGGGCCGGTACGGGGTCACTCACCGGCCGACCGCCGCCGGGCTCGGGCCGTCCCGGCCGTCGAACCGCCGGACGGGCCTTTGGACGTCCCGGCCGGGGCCCCGGCCGACGCCCCGGTGGTCGTACGGTCCTTCCGGCGTCGTACCGAGGGGCCGAACCCGGGGTCGACCAGCCAGCGGACCGCACCGACCAGCGCGCCCGACACCAGCGCCAGATGGACCAGGAAGTGCGCCAGCAGGAACCACGGCAGAAAGCCCACGCCCCGGCGCCGGACGGCGAACCGGGCCAGCCCCGGGTCCACCAGGGCGAACCAGAGCAGACAGGCCGCCGGAACCGTCAGCAGCCAGGGCGAGAGCAGGGCCAGCGGTACGGTGCCGGGCACCAGGGCCGCGGCGAGCGCGCCCGCCGGGCGATTGGCCTTCAGGCCGCCGCCGCCCCGGCGCTCCACCGCCGCCACCGGGACCAGCAGCTGCGAGCGGCGGAACTGTTCGGAGAGCATCGGACCGAGCCGGTCGACGTCGTCGTGCCGCCCCACCACGGTCTCGGTCATCCTGATCCGGTACGCCGCGCCGAGCCGGTCGCTGTACTCCACGTCCTCCGAGTCCCGCAGGTTCTCGTCGAACGGACCGACGTCGTCGAAGACCGCGCGGGGCACGGCCGCCAGGGCGAAGATCGCGGTACCGACCACACCGACGCTGCGGCGGCGCCAGAAGTGCGCGTGGAGGGCCCGGTAGCGCTCCACCGGCCCGTCGTCGTAGAGGGGCTCCGGATCGTAGATGCCGTGGACGCAGCCGGTGCCCGGATCGCTCAGCAGCAGGTCGACGGCGTTGGCGAGGGCGTCGGGGGCGAGGGCGACGTCCGAGTCGAGATAGAACAGGATCTCGCCCCGGCTGTGCCGGGCGCCGAGGTTCCGGGCCGCCGACACCCCCCGGTTGACCGGGGACTCCACCAGGACGACGGGGAATCGCCCGGCCACCGTACGGGAGTCGTCGGTACTGCGGTCGTCGACGACCACCACCTCCAGCGGGGCGAGGGTCTGGGCGTAGACCGACTCCAGGACGGTGCCCAGGGTCTTCGCCGCGTTGTAGGCGGGGATGATCACGGAAACGGTGGGTCGTTCCCCTGGCATGTCACTCCCTGACTTCTCGGTTCGGCGGTACCGGCCGGCTCGACCCGGACCAGGGCCGCCAGCGCCCAGCCGACGGGGTCCGGGCAGCGGGCGAGCGCCCCGGTGAGGAATCCGAAGGCGGCGCCTTCGGCGTCGACCGGGTCGACCGCCTCCATGAACAGGGCGGCGTGGACCCGGTCCGGGCCCGCGACTGCGTGCAGATGCGCGGGGACCGCGGTGTCACCGGCGGCCCGGGGCCGCCGGAACGTTCTCAGGATCTCGGCCAGTTCGCCCGGCCCGGGGGTACCCGGGGAGCATCCGGCCTCGGCAAGGATCAGCAACGCGGTCACGAGGTACATGAGGCAGCGCGCTCGGGGTCAGTCCCGTCCGGTCCCGTCCGGGGGTCTTCCCGGGTCGGCGGCGGGTGCGGTCGGGCCGGTGCGGGGCCCGGTCGCGGCTCCGGCGGATCCGGACGGTGCGGCGCTTCCTCCGAAGCCGGGCGTCCCGCCGGGACCGGTGGACGGGCGGGCGAACGGACCGGCGGACGGGCCGACGGACGGGCCGGGACAGGACGCGGGCCCACGCGGTGAATTGATCATGTGTCTGCTCCCCTCGGCAGTCGGACCGGACGCTCTCCGGCCCGCCGCCGATTCTCACGGGCCCGCCGGACGCCGGGCCAGAGCGTGGGATGGCCGCCGGTTCCCCGGCGACCGGCTGCCACCCGACGCCGGTCCGGGGATCGCCGCCGAGCAGGTGGAACCCGCCCGCTGGCAGGGAGATGCCCGGCACCTTTCGGCCACGCCCTCCGACTGGTCCATACCATTGGCAGGACCGAGGATGTACCCCGGCGCCACCCCGCCCGGTCCGGACGCGCGTTACCCGGCCGAATCCCGCACTCGCGCCCACCCCTGCGCACCCGAGCGGAATGATGTGCGCAAAAACCGGAGATTTGGGGGGAACGATTGTTTGACGCACTCGGCCTCGATCCGCAGACAGAAGCCGTCTACCGGCTCTTTCTGGAGGAACCCGAGCTAAGACTCGACCAGATCGTCACCAGAGCCGGCCGGAGCGAGCAGGAGGTTCGCTCCGCGCTCGACCGGCTCGCCGACCTCTGCTTACTCGACCAGGCGGAGATCCACGCGGCGGGCGAACAGCTCTTCCGCGCCACCGATCCCGATGTCGGCCTCTCCTATCTGCTCTCCCGGCGGGAAGCCGAACTCGCCAAACAGCAGCGCGGCCTGGAAGAGGCCCGGGCGGCGGTCTCCACCCTCACGGCCCGCCGCACCGCCCGGCTGCCGCGCGGCTACGACGTCGTCAAACGGCTGGAAGGCCGGGACGAGATGCGGATCCGCCTCGCCGAACTCGCCGAACTGGTCAGATTCGAATATCTCTCCCTGCTGCCGGGCGGCGCCCAGCCGCCCGACGCCATCGCCGACAGCAGACCGCTCGACCAGCGGGCGCTCGCCCGCGGCGTCCGGATCCGCAGCATCTACCAGGACAGCTTCCGCAACGCCCCGGAGACCGTCCGCTACGTCAACTGGCTCGGCGGCCTCGGCGGCGAGGCCCGTACCCTGCCCTCCCTGGCGGTCCCCATGGTGATCTTCGACCGTGAGGTGGCGCTCGTCCCGCTCGACCCGGGGGACGGCCGGGCCGGGGCGCTGGAACTGCGGAGCATCGGCGCGGTCACCGTCGCCCGGCTGCTCTTCGAGGAGTACTGGTCCCGGGCCAACCCCGTCGGCCCCGCCCCGCCCCACGACCGGAACGGTCTCAGCCCGCAGGAGAAGGAGCTGCTACGGCTCCTCTCCCGGGGCCACACGGACGAGAGCATCGCCCGCCGCCTCGGGGTGTCGCTGCGCACGGTCCGCCGGATGAACGCGGATCTGACCGGCAGGCTCTCCGCCCGCAGCCGGTTCCAGGCGGGGGCCGAGGCGGTCCGCCGGGGCTGGATCTGACGCCCCCGGGCACCGTCCCGGGCCGCCCCCGGGGACGGTGCCCGGCCCGGTCGCGCCCGGTCGCGCCCCGGAGCGGGTGAACCGGTCGCCTCAGAGCTCCCACCACCAGGCTTCGAGCTCGTCGTCCCCGGCGAACTCCGGCGGTACCGCGTAGGGCGAGCGCCGGGCGACGGCCAGGGCTCCCGTACGGCGGACGACGGCACGCAGCTCCCGTACATCGGGCAGCTCCGCGAGTTCGGCGGCGTCGAAGGGCAGCCCGGCGGGGCCGCCGAGCAGGGTCCCGCAGCCGAACGCGTACCACATGGCGACGAGTTCACGGTCCCCCTCCCGCTCGGCGGCGACGGCGACCTCCCGTACGGCCTCGATCAGCCGGGCCGGCCGGGGCGCGACCGCGTCGGGACCGGCCAGCTCACCGGCGGCGGCCATCCGCCGCCACAACGCGGTACCCGCGTCGCAGTAGAGGTACGGCGGCTCGACATAGCCGTCCTCCAGCCAGGACTCATGGCCCGCGAAGTCGGGGGCGTCCTCGTCGAAGACCCGCAGCCCGGTGAACCCGGTCAGGGTGTCGAAGTATCCGGAGCGTTCGGCGAAGTCGGGGTGCCGGTCGACCGGGAAGCGATAGGTGTACCGGCGGCGCAGCAGGATGTCCATCACCCTGAAGTGGGTGAAGGAGCAGTCGTGGCCGTTCTGGAAGCGGTAGAGCGCCGCGAACCGGTCCCGGACGTGTGGGTCGTCCGGGGCGGCGCGACGGTCCAGAACGCGTACCGAGTCCGCGACCAGGTCCTCGATCTCGTGCATGGACATCGATATTCCCCCCGGGGCCGGTGACGTCGGTACCGGGGATCATCCCAGGGCGGTCTCCGCCGCGACCCGGTTCAGAGATGGTCGCCCGTCCGGCGGCCGAGGATCTCGGCGGTGGCCAAGAAGAGATGGAGATTGGTGATGCCATTGGCCGGGGCCTTGGCCCAGGGTTCCGGCGTCCCGCGCCGTACGATCCGGACCTGGCCGCCGCCGATTCCGACCTCCTCGACGTCGGACCAGGCGAGGCGCCCGGTCCCGGCCCGGACCAGCCCGGCCGCGGAGACGTCGAACGCGCCGAAGTCGACTGTCCCGCCGTCCCGGACGGTGTCCAGGACCGTCTGCCCCTGGGCCCGGAGTACGGCCTCCTGCATCAGGGGCCCCCAGGTCTCGGGGTGCTCGTAGAACTCCGTGATCTCCGTGCCGCCGAAGCCGGTGGCGTACGCGGAGTAGACGTACTTGACGGGGGTCGGGATGCCGTCGACGTACAGCCGGGTGATGTCCTGACGGAGCTTCAGGGAGTCCCAGCGGAAGGCCGATACGCCCGCCCCGGACTGGGGTCGCACGATCATTCCGGCTTCGAAGAGATAGAGCCGCTTGGCCGCCTGCTTCCGGCTGAAGTTCGGGAACCGGCGCAGCCACAGGAAGTACAGCACCCCGGGGACCAGGAAGAACGCGGACAGGATGAACAGCGCGTTGAGATGGCAGATGAACATCAGTATGCCGAGACGCTTGGGCGCGAAGGCGCCCTCGCACGCGCCGAGCCGATGGCGAACGGCCAGCTCGGCGACCTCGGGCGGCAGGGATATCGACAAGGTCGCGGGCGGGTTCGGGGTCATGGAGCCTCTTCATTCCTGTACGGGCGACGGCTGGGCCGGAACGTGTTCACCGGACACGCCCCGGGGCGGGCACCTGCCGCTCGGGAGCGCCGCCGCGCGATCGACGGTAGAACCGGGCCCGTCGTGCCACCAGCGACCGGATCGCATGGGTGCCATGCGCGGGAGGAAGGTATCGCGGGATGATCGCGGCACCCGGAGCGTCCGGAGGGGGAGGAAGCGTGTTCGCGATCGACGATCTGCGGCTGCTGGTGACCGTCGCCGCGACGGGTTCGTTCACCAAGGCGGCGGCCCGGCTCAACTACACCCAGTCCGCGGTGTCCCGGCGGATCGCCGCCCTGGAACGCCGCTCGGGCGGCGCGCTCTTCGACCGGCTCCCCCGCGGCGTACGGCTCAATCCGGCGGGCCACGCGCTGTACCGCCACTCCACGGAGGTCCTCGACCGGCTGGCCCGGGCGGAACGGGAACTCGCCGTCCTGCACGCGGGCGACGGCGGACCGCTGCATCTGGGCGCGTTCGCCACCGCCAACATCGCCCTGGTCCCCGCCGCCCTGCGGGCCCTCGCGAGCACCCGCGCGGAGGTCGAGGTCGTCGTGACCGAAGCACCGACGGACACGCTCATGACACACGTCGCCGACGGCACACTGGACCTCGCCGTCGTCAGTGACTACCCGTCAGGTCTGCCGTCGGCCGACGGCGTCACCACGACCCCGCTGTGCCGGGACGAACTGTTCGTGGCCCTCCCCCGAGACCACCGGCTGGCCGGTTCCTCGACGGTGCACCTGGCCGAACTCCGCGACGAGGCATGGCTGCACAGCGCCTACGGCGACCGCCCCACCCTCCTCGCGGACGCCTGCGCCCGGGCGGGCTTCACCCCCCGGAAGATCATCCGCATCGCGGAATGGAGCGCGAAGTTCGGCTACGCGTCCGCGGGCCTGGGAGTGGCCCTGGTCCCCTCCCTCGCCGCCCGCGCGGTCCCCCCGGACCTCACCCTCCACCGCCTGTCGGCCCCGACGCTCCACCGAACGGTCTACGCGGCCCTGCCCACCACCCCCTTGCCGGCGGCCCTGAAACTCCGGGCGCTGCTGCACGAGACGAACGGTCCGCAACCGGCGTGACGGCCTACGGCCTACCGGACATCCGCCTATGCGGCCAAATGACAACTCGAGGGCTTCATGAAAGGCTGCCACCAGCCAGAACGCCCTCCGAGGCATTCTCAGTCCGTGCCACCACACCTCGTCATTACCACGTTGCGACCGAGCACTTCTGGGCAGATTCAGGCAGGCCGCGCAGGGGACATCCTCACGGATTGACGGATCCAACATGTCCGAAAAGAGTGGCAATTCGCCATCGAAGAGGAGGTGCCTCGCCCAGGACGAAGCTGCCACTGGCGTACGACAAAGCTGCAGCCGGTAGCCGACGTTGACGATTCGGCCCCGGTGCGCGGCGGGGCGGTGCCATGCTGGGCGCGCTGACGCGGAGGTCGTGCGCCGTGTCGGTTGTCGGGCATGTTCAGACCGTCGCGGACCGGGCCGGGGCGTGCGGGGGCCTGGCCCGTGCAGCAGCTCTCTTCGGTGCGGTCCGTGGCCGTGTGGCCGCCCCGCCGCGGTGTTCCGAGGGGCCGGCCGGTCCCCGCCGTCGTGGGGGCGGATCAGGGAAGGGGAACATCGTCATGGTGTCTGCACGCTCCGCCTTACGCCCGCTGACCCGGGCCGTCCGGTCGCGCCGTCGGCCGACCGCGTTGCTGGCCGCCGGTGCGCTGGTCTGCTCCGGGTTCGTCACGGTGGCCGTTCCGGCGGCGACCGCCGCTCCGGTGCGGGCCGCCGCTCCGGTGGCGTATATCGCCGCCGGCGGTTCGGATCAGGTGTCGGTGGTGGATACGGCCACCGATACGGTGACCGCGACCATTCCGGTCGGCGACGGGCCGTCCGGGGTCGCCGTGGCCCCCGGCGGCGGCCGGGCCTACGTCACCAACCGCGGCTCCGGTTCGGTGTCGGTGATCGACACCGCCGCCAATACGGTGACCGCGACCATTCCGGTCGGCGACGGGCCGTTCGGCGTCGCCGTGGCCCCCGGCGGCGGCCGGGCCTACGTCACCAACTTCCTGTCCGCGTCGGTGTCGGTGATCGACACCGCGACGAACACCGTCACCGCGACCGTGGCCGTGGGCGGGCAGCCGAACAATGTCGCGGTCGCCCCGGGCGGGGGCCGGGTCTATGTCAGCGGTGCCGCCTCGGTCGCGGAGATCGACGCCGCCACGAACACCGTCACCGCGACCGTGGCTGTCTCCCGGCCCAACGGACTCGCGGTGAGCCCGGACGGCGCCCGGCTCTACGTCAGTTCGCAGAACGCGGGCGCGGTGACCGTGGTAGACACCGCCACCCGTACCGTCACCGGAACCGTCCCGGTCGGGAACACCCCCTTCGGGGCCGCGCTCTCCCCCGACGGCTCCAGGCTCTATGTGACCAATATCGGCGGCAACAGCACCTCGGTGATCGATACCGCGACCGGTACGGCCGTGGCCACCGTCGGCGTCGGCTCCACCCCGATCGGCGTCGCGGTGAACCCCGACGGCACCGAGGTCTACGTCGCCAACAGCGGCAGCGGCACCGCGTCGGTGATCGATACGGCCACCAACACGGTCGCAGCCACCGTTCCCGTCGGCGGCGGACCGTACGCCGTGGCGTTCACCCCGGCGGTGGCCGCCGCCGATATCGATATCGACGTCACGGCCAGGCCGAACCTGGGCCTCCTGGTCCCCTATCTCACCTATACCCTGACCGCCCGTGACCTGGGTCCGGACGACGTCACCACGGCTACGGTGACCGCTGCCCTGCCACCCGGCGCCGGCGCGACCCATCTCTCGCCCGGCTGCGCCGCCACGGCCGGAACCGTCACCTGCGCCTACGGCCCCATCGCTTCGGGAGCCGCCGTGAGCAAGACGTTCCGGGTCCCCCTGCATCTGCTCTCCCTCGGCCAGGTGAAGGTCACCGGCGTCCGGACCGCCTCCGCACCCACCGACCCCGACCCCGCGAACGACACCGCGTCCGCCACCTGCAACGTCGTCTCCATCCTCCTCGTCAGCTGCCGCTGACGCCCCGGTCCGGGCCCCGGCGGGCAGCCGTACCCGCCGGGGCACCGTCCGCGGCCCGGAGACCGGGCGGACAACGGGCCGCGGACTCCGGTCAGTCCGGAGTCCCGTCCGGCGGCGGAGCCGGGAAGCTGTCCCGGCAGCAGCGGACGAAGTCCCGTACGGCCGGGTCGGTTTCGCACGCGGGCACCCAGGCGACCCCGACTCCGCTCGGAGCGACCCCGCTGACCGGCCGGTACGTGACACCGGGGCGGGCATGGAAGCGGGCCGAGGACGCCGGGGCCAGGGCGATCCCGTAGCCGTTGGCGATCGCGCCCAGCCAGGCGTCCGGCTGGTCCGTGACGGCGCCGATACGTACCGGATGCCCCTCGCGCTCGTCGACGGCGAGCCAGAAATCCCGCCACCGGCCCGTCTCGGGCGGAGCGGCCACGAAGGGCTCGTCCCAGAGGTCGCGGAAGGGAATCCCGTCCCGTACGGCCAGGGGATGGGCCGAGGGGAGCGCCACCCAGCGGGGCTCGGTGAAGAGCGGCTCGACCCGTAGCGTCTCCTGTCCCGGGAAGGGCAGCCGCAGCAGAGCGACGTCCACATCTCCGGTGGTGAGTCCGGCGGCCGGGTCCGACCACGCGGCCTGCCGCATGTCCACCCGCCACCCCGGACGGCACCGGCCGAACGCCGCCACGATCTCCGGGGTGCTCTCATTGGCGGCGCCCGCCAGGAAACCGACCCGCAGCACCCGGGCCGGGTGGTCCGCCGACCGCCTCGTCTCCCGGAGCGCCAGGTCCCAGCCGGACAGCAGATCGGGGGCCTTCGTGAGCAGGGTCCGGCCTGCCGGGGTGAGCGCCATACCCGACCGCGACCGGGTGAACAACGCCGTGCCGAGGAGGGTCTCCAGTTGTCTGATCTGCTTGGTCAGGGCGGGTTGTGACACGAACAGCCGCTCGGCGGCCCGGGTCAGGCTGCCTTCCTCCGCGATCGCGACGAAGTAGCGCAGCAGCCGGGTGTCCACATCCATGCCATCAGGTTATGGATACGGGTATTGGACGGCGCCCCGGGACTCCCCCGAGGCTGGATATCAGCGCACCCGAACAGCCTGACCGAGGCCGCGGCTCTCCGGTCCCTCCGTGCTCCGGCACCCCCTTCTCCCGAACGGTCCGCCTCATGTCCACCGTCTTGACCGCCGTCGTCGTCCTCACTGTCGCCGTCAATACCGCCATCGCCGTCGCGGACTTCGCCGGAGCCCGGTTCGTCCTCGCCAACGCGGCGGCGGCGGGCGTCCCTTCCTCCTGGCTCCTGGCCCTCGGCGCGCTGAAGGCCGCCGGAGCCGCCGGACTCGTCATCGGCCTCCTGGGTTTCCGGCCCGTTGGCATCGCGGCTGCGACCGGACTCGTTCTCTACTACATCGGCGCCGTTCTTACCCTGCTGCGCGCCCGGCTCTTCGGCGGCGTTGTCTACCCGGGCGTCTTCCTCGTCCTGGCCGGTGCCTCCCTCGGCACCGTCCTTGTCGGCTGACGAAGCCCCGCGGCCCCTTTGGTGCCGCGGGGCTTCGACACTGCCGATGGGCGCGGGTTGCTACCCCGCCCGTGAAGTCCGCTCGAAGAGGTCGAGCACGAGCGGCAGGGCCTTCTTCACGGAGGTGTTGTGGTCGTACGGACCGACGTCGACCACCTGATGCCGCGCGCCGTTCTCCGTCAGCCGGCCGGAGCAGTGACCGGCATGCGCGGGGGCGACGTCCTCGTCCCGGCTGCCGTGGAAGATCCGCACCGGCACCCGGGGGCGCCAGTCGCAGGTGGTGTCCAGCGGGCGCAGCCGCTCCTTCAGCACGCCACTGGGCTCACGGACCCGGTCGAGGAACTCCGCCGTGAACAGCTCCTTCGAGGTCGCGGGGAGTTCCCGCAGGATGTCGGCCGCGGTGTGCCGGCCGTCGAAGAGCCGCTCGATCCTCTGGTCGTAGGGGGCGCGGAACGCCTCGGCGGGCGAGTCGTAGAGTCCGTAGATCCGGTCCCAGGCCGTGGCGAAGTACGCGAGGTAGATCGCGGACCGCTGGACGGTGTCGTTCGCGGCGGCGGCCTCGAAGGTGCTCAGGTCGAAGGGGCCGCCGACCGGCGCGAGCGCGCCAGGCCGGAAGTAGCGGTCGGCGCGCTCCTCGGCGAGGGCCCGGCCGACCATCATGGTCGCGGGCCCGCCCTGGGAGAAGCCGCTGATCCCGACCTCCGGCCGCAGCTCCCGCCCGTGCTCGCGGGCGACGGTCCTGGCGGCGCGCGGTCCGTCGACGGCGGCGGCCACGGTGGCCTTGGGGTCGCCGTAGGGGTGGAGGCCGTCGCCCTTGCCGAGGCCCACATAGTCGGGAGCGGAGACGGCCCTGCCGCCGGCAGCGAAGAAGAGGGCGGCGCGCCGGTCGGCGGAGTTCGGATTCACCGACGCCGCCTCGTCCTTGTGTACGGAGGTGCCGTGCAGCCAGGAGACGGTGGACAGGGCCCGTTCGCCGTTCCGCGGCAGGACGACGAGCTGACTGGCGGTGGTGGGCGCGCCCGTGCTGTCGGTGGTGCGGTAGAGGACGCGGTACCGGGTGACGCCGTAGCGGACCCTGGATGTGTCGATTCCGCCCTGTCCCAGGATCGCGGCCACCTCGTCCGCGCTCACCCGGGTCTCCTCCTCGACGGCCACCACGGCCCCGCCCGGCGCGGGCCGGGGCTGCGGCCGGGCTTCGGCGTCCGGGGCGGGTCCGGCCAGGGGTACGACGGTGCCGAGGGCGAGGGCCCCGAGAAGCAGGGCGGTTAAACGCTTGTACCGGGTAGGACTGTTCATGTGTTGACCATGCTTCGGCCGCCCCGGTCCGGGATATGGAGCGGTCCCCCGTACCCGGTGGGGGGACAGCACCCCCGGACCCCTGCGGTCCGCCGTGCGCGGCCGGCTGTCAGTGCCGAGGCCCGGCGTTCGGATACGCCACTTCGGTGGACGCTGCTCTCCCGAATGCGCCGCCGATCACACCAGGACAGTGCCCTCAGAAGCTGTCCCACAACTTCTGATCTTGGATCGGGCCACGGGCTGAGAAGTCGAGCCCGGCCTTGCTCACCGGGCACTTGACCCGGGGCAGGCATCCCCTGCGGAAGGTCGGCAGCATGCGCAGGCTGCCTTCGGGACTCCCAGCGGCCACTCCTGCCACTCCCGCGAAGAAGGGAGACGGTGTCTGAAGATGCCGGCCCACCTCACCGACCCGACCGGCGGCAACGCGATGGACCGCATCATCAACGGCCTGTCGAAGGCGGCCCCGAAAGCGTGACGGCCCGCCGGGCCGGGCGGTCAGTTGTTGAGGATGATCTTCTGCCCCTGGATGAGCCACCGCTGGTGGCCGGTGTTCATGCAGGTGTTGAGGCCGGCCGAGGTGCCGTTGCTGGACAGGCACCGGGAGCTGCCGGAGCGCCTGATCTTCTCTCCCTCGATGGTCCAGCGCTGCTTGCCGGTGTCCATACAAATACCGAGGGTGACAGTACCGCCGAGATTCCCTTCGGACAGACACCAGGAGCTGCCGGAGCGCCTGATCTTCTCTCCCTCGATGGTCCAGCGCTGCTTGCCGGTGTCCATGCAGACGTTGACGAAGACCTCGCCGAGATTTCCTTCGGACAGACACCGGCCGGCGAGCGGGGCCGCCGGCTCGGCGGGCGCGGCGGTGGCGGGTGCCGACAGGGTGAGGGCCGCCAGCGCGAGCAGCGCGGGCAGGAGGAACGTGTGCGTGGTTCTGGCCATGGAGTGAGCCCTTCGACGGTCGGCGGATCCGCCCCGGCGGGTGGGCATGCGGCTGCCCGGACGGTTGGATCCGGTTGCGTGTGCCTGGAGTGATGCCCCTTGATGGTGGCGGCAGGGGTGGCCGCTGCGAAGTCGGTTATCCGCCGCCTGTGGATGAGGCCGAATACGCGTGTGCGGCCGGGCCTTCCGCAGGGGATGCCTGCCCCGGGTCAAGTGCCTGGTGAGCAAGGCCGGGCTCGACTTCTCAGCCCGTGGCCCGATCCAGGATCAGGAGTTCCGGGACGGCTTCTCACGATGGTCGCACCTGTGCGCGGTTACCAACGACCGGCGGCGCCCTCGGTGCCGATGTGGTGATCGGCCGGCCGCGTCTGGAGACCGTGACCCCGCCGGCGGTCATCGAGCGGGACGACCCGCGGCTGCTGGACCCCTTCGACCGCGATCTGCTGCGGGTGGACGACGACCACCGCATCAACGACAACGACGGCGACGCGATCGCCCGGGTCGACGGGTTCCACGACTTCCGCGAGCTGAAGCGGCGGGTGCGTGTGGGCCGACCACTGCGTACCGCCGGAATACACGAGTGACGGTACGACGGCGTTTCCGCTCCCCGCCCTGGTGATCACGGCGGCGCCCCCTCGGCACCCGCCGCCCGTCCGGTCCGGCCGGCCCGGTGCGGGCGGGCGGACGGCGGACGGGGGCGGGGCGGCCGTACGACGTACTAGCGCATGACCTTCTCAGCGCTCTCCCGGATCAGCAGGAGAGGTTGGAGCCGGTCGGCACACCCAGGATCTGGGTGAAGTTCTTGTAGCGGTTGACCCGGCTCTGGACCTGGGCGGGGTGGCCGCCGTCGCATTCGAGCGCGCCGTTGATGGCACGGATGGTCTGGCCGAATCCGGCGCCGCTGATCATGGCGTCATGGGCGGTCACCGGGCCGGGGCCGTCCTGGGTGTTCCAGTACCAGAGCGCCGTCATCATGGCGACGGCCGGGTCCGTCTCGACCAGGTCGGGGTTGTTGAGCAGATCGATGCCCAGCCAGTCGCCCACGGTCTTGTAGTTGAAGTTCCAGCTCAGCATGATCGGGCCGCGGCCGTAGTACTTGGCCTGGCCCGCGGGGCAGCCGTAGGGCTGGCTGCGGTCACAGTAGAGCGGGTAGTTCCGCTCGTCGATCTCCTTGATGTAGAAGAGCCCGCCGGTCTCGTGGCTGATGTTGGCGAGGAAGGCCGCGGCCTCCTGCTTGCGCATCGTGTCGGTGCCGGTGTGGGCGAACCCCGGGAACGCCTTCATGGCGTCGGTGAGGCCCTTGTACGTGTAGAACGGGTTCCGGTTCGGGAACATCTGGTTGAACTGCGCCTCGCTCACCACGAAGCTGTTCGGGTCGGGGTTGCCGCCCGTGCCACAGGTGTACGGGTCCCAGTAGTAGGTGCTGACCACCGGGTTGTACCCGGGGTTGGCCCGCTCCGCGATGTAGACGCTGCCGTCGTTGTACTTGACGATGTCGCCCACGCGGTAGTTCTGCCCGGCGGCCCAGGCGGGGGCTACGACGCACTCGTCCACCGGGATGGTGGAAGCGGGGGCGGCGGTAGCGGTCGGGACAAGAGCCGTCGCCAGCAGCGAGCCCGCCGCCAGCACGGCGGCCACCAGGCTCTTCATTCGGGTCTTGAGCACGGTCCAATGACCTTTCATGCACTTTCGGACATGCCTGACAGCCCCGGCCTGAGACCGGGGCGACCAGACACACCGTGTCGGGGGGTGATCAAGCACACCCAAGCGCCTGGAACGGGCACCGGTCAAGGTATAGACCAATGCCATTTTCGAAACAACGAGCTTTATTCCAAGGCCCGTTGAGACCAGCGCCGGGCGCCGGGGCGGAGCCGGTCGGCACGGCGGTCCGAGGCGCGGGCGGACCGTTGACAGGAGGAGGGGCATCGGGAAGGGTCTGGAGGCATGCAGCCACTGGGTGACCTGCGGGTCCGTCTTGTGGAGCGCCGCCACGTCGACTTGGTCCGTGTCGCGAGCGCCATCTGTCGCCGCGCCTGACACACTCCGCCGCGCCCTGACGCTTGATCAATTCGATGGTTGAGCGGGCACGTCCGGAAACACCTCTCCCCTGAACCCGGGCGACCCGGTTCCCGGCTTCCCTTCTCCGCGCGACGCCACGCGTCCGCGCGGCCCGTTCTCCTGCCCTGGAGCACCCCTGTGACCTCTTTCGACCCTGCTCTCTCCCGGCGCGCCTTCGCCGGCACCGCCGCCGGAGCCGTGACGGCCCTCGGGCTGTCCGCCGCCGATGCCGCGGCGGACAGCGGCGGAGCCCCTTCCGCCGAGCGTCCGTTCCGGGCCGCCCGCACGCGCGGCCGGGGCGCCCGCCGCCCCAATGTGCTCTTCATCCTGGGCGACGACCTGGGCTGGGCCGATCTGTCCTGCTACGGCGCCCCGGAGATCCGCACCCCCCATCTGGACCGGCTCGCCCGTCAGGGCGTGCGGTTCACCGATGCGTACAGCGGCTCCGCGACCTGCTCCCCCACCCGGTTCAGCCTGTACACCGGCCGCTACCCGGGCCGGACCCTGGGCGGGCTCGCCGAGCCCATCGCGGACCGGTCGGCGGGGCTCGATCCCGCCCATCCCACCCTCGCCTCCCTGCTGCGGGACGCCGGTTACCGGACGGCGCTGATCGGCAAGTGGCACTGCGGCTATCTGCCCGACCACAGTCCCACCCGGTCCGGCTGGGGGGAGTTCTTCGGCAACTTCGGCGGGGCGCTGGAGTACTACTCCAAGCTGAGCTCCGGCGGTGAGTACGACCTCTACGAGGGCGACGCGGAATACCGGGACCTGCGCTACTACACCCGGATCCTGACCGAACGGGCCGTCGAGTACGTCAATCGAGACCACGGGCGCACTCCGTGGCTGCTCAACCTCAACTTCACCACGCCGCACTGGCCGTGGATCGCCGACGGCGACGAGGAGGCCGGCGCCGAGATCGTCCGCCGGATCAGGTCCGGCGACCGGCGGGCACTGAGACACCAGGACGGGGGCTCGCTCGCGAAGTACCGGCAGATGGTCGAGGACCTCGACCGCTCGGTCGGCGCGGTGCTCTCGGCCCTGAAGCGGTCCGGGCAGGAGGAGGACACCCTGGTGTTCTTCGCCAGTGACAACGGCGGTGAGCGGTTCTCGTACAACTGGCCGCTCAGCGGCAACAAGGGATCGCTGCTGGACGGCGGTATCCGGGTGCCGTCGATTCTGCGCTGGCCCGCGCGGATCGAGGGCAGGCAGGTCAGCCGGGTCCCGGTGTACTCCCCCGACTGGACGGCGACCCTCCTGGAGTTGGGCGGGGCGCGGCCCGATCCGGCGTACCCCCTCGACGGAGTCAGCCTGGCCGGCTATCTGCTGCGCGGCGACGCAGTGCCCGAGCGCGACCTGTTCTGGCGGGTCCGGGGGGAACGGGCGCTGCGGCGGGGCGAGTGGAAGTACTACCGGGGCAAGGACGGCAGGGACCGTCTCTACCGGCTGTCGGAGGACATCCGTGAGCAGGCCGACAAGTCCGCCGCCCGGCCGGACCTCCTGACGGAGTTGAGGGCAGCGTGGGACCGGATAGACCGGGAGCTGCTGCCGTACCCGGCGTGAGCGGCCCCCGCGCCACCGGCCCGGGCCGGACGACCACCGGCCGGCCGGTTCGCACACCGACACGCCTTCACGGCAAAAAGGTCATGGGCTGACCGGATTCGGTCGCAGAATGGCGATACCGCCTCACCGGCGATTCCATGACCTGCGACCGTATCCGTCTCGACTTTTCAGGGGTGTATCGACGTCGTCCGCGGGACCTCTCATCGCCCGCTCACCCCGAAAAGACAGAAAGGCAGTCCAATGTTCCATCCAGCTGAATTCCCCGAGCCCACCATCGTTCCGGTCAACGGGGTGGAACTCGAAGTGTTCGAAGCGGGCCGGCGGAGCGCCGGAAAGCCGATCGTGCTCTGTCACGGCTGGCCGGAGCACGCCTTCTCCTGGCGTCACCAGATGCCCGCCCTCGCCGCCGCGGGCTATCACGTCATCGTCCCGAACCAGCGGGGGTACGCCAACTCGTCCCGTCCGGCGGAGGTGACGGAGTACGACATCGGGCAGCTGACGGGTGATCTTGCCGCGCTGCTCGATCACTACGGGTACGAAGACGCCACCTTCGTCGGTCATGACTGGGGCGCGATGGTCGTCTGGGGGCTGGCCCTGCTGCACCCAGGCCGGGTGAACAAGGTGATCAACCTCAGCCTTCCGTATCAGGAGCGCGGCGAGCGGCCCTGGATCGAGTCGATGGAGGCCGTTTTCGGCGGCGACTTCTACTTCGTCCATTTCAATCGGCAGCCGGGTGTCGCGGACGCCGTGTTCGAAGAAAACACCTCCCGGTTCCTTCGCAACATGTACCGGAAGAACGAGCCCCCGAAGGCGCCTCAGCCGGGTATGGCACTGATCGATCTCGCCCGGGCGGACAAACCACTCGGCGAGCCACTGATGAGCGATGAAGAGTTGGCGGTCTTCGTCTCCGCCTTCGAATCATCAGGTTTTACGGGCAGCGTGAACTGGTATCGGAACCTCGATCGGAACTGGCACTTGCTGGCAGATGTGGACCCGATTGTCCGGCAGCCCACACTCATGATCTACGGCGAGCGGGACGCGGTGTCGAAGTCCGCGAACCTGGCGGAGTTCGTACCCGGTGCGGAAGTGGTCGATCTGGATTCCGGCCACTGGATCCAGCAGGAGAGGCCGGAGGAAACGAACCAGGCGATCCTGACATGGCTGGCACGGCAGGACGCCGCCCAAGGGCTGCCACGCGATCCGGTGCGTACCGTCTGAGGCTCTCCGGGCCGTCGGGCGTCGGGCCGTAGCGGGCCGGCGCGGTGGGACCGGCCGCTCAGACCGGGCCAAGGCCCTCGGTCAGCGACCGGACCACCATGTCGGCCCCCTGGGCGCTCGTCAGTTCCGGCATCTCATGGGCGGCCATGGCGGTGAGATGGACGAGTTGGGAGCGGGCCCAGCGATCGGGAAGGCCGGCACGGAAGACGCCTTCGCGCACCGCGCGCTCCATGAAGTCGTCGAGCAGTTCGATCAGCCGCCGTACCCGGACGGCGCCCGCCTCGTCCTGCGCCTGCCGCACATCCACCGGCCACCGTCTGCTGACGGCGATGACGCCTTCCGTGTAGCGGTGCAGGGCGACCAGTACGGGCGCCTCCGGCAAGCGCGCCTCGGCGACCACCCGCTCGCAGGCGTCGAGCTTGGCCGTATGGACGGCGGCCAGGAGTTGCTCACGTGTGGCGAAGCGGCGGTAGACGGTGCGCCGGTCGACGCCCGCCGCCGCCGCTATCGCCGCGATGCTCGTACCGGGGTCGGCCGCCAGCAGGCGCGCGCCGGTCTGGAGGACCGCGTCCAGGTTGCGTTCCGCGTCAGCTCTCATCGTGACCGGGAGTCTATGCGGGGCGCGGCAGAAGAACCATCAATCACCCCTTGCCTGTTGCGGATCATTGATCAAATGCCACATAGTTGTGGCACTTGATTCTGCCTCCCACGGCGCCGTCCGCACTCGGTCAGGAGTCACCCATGAACCCGGTTCGGCTGTCCCCGAAACTCAGGGAAGCCCTCGATGCCCGCGTCTTCGTCACCGTGGCGACCCTCCGGCCCGACGGGAGTCCGCATCAGTCGGTGGTCTGGATCGGGAGGGAGGACGACGACATCTTCTTCGTGACCGGTGTCGACAAGCGCAAAATACGCAATCTTCGGCACGATCCCCGGCTGAGCGTGATGGTGAACCCGGCGGACGAACCGTACGGATACGCGGCGATCAGCGGCACGGCCCGGCTGGAGAGCCCCGGCAGCCGCGCACTCATGGACCGACTGTCCGTCAAGTACACCGGTATGACCTATGCCGAGCACAACCCGGAAGCCCATGCGGTCCTCCCGGGGCTGGTGACCGTCCGGATCACTCCCGAGAAGATCGCGGCGCGGTTCCTGTGAGCCGCGGACCCGGACGACGAGGGGCGTCCCGCCGATGAAGACCTATGTCATCACCGGCGGTACGGACGGCATCGGCAGGGCCGTCGCCCGCACCTTCCTGGACCGGGGGCAGGAGGTAGTGGTGATCGGACGCGACGAGGAGAAGGCCGGGCCTGGCCGGAGACCGCGCGGCGACGCGGCGCGTCCGCCCGGGCGCACTTCCTCCGCGCCGATCTGAGCCTGCTGTCCGAGACCGGGGCACTGCTCGACGCACTGCGCACGTCCTTCGCGAAGATCGACGCCCGGGTGCTGTGCGCCCGGCACTTCCGTACCACCCGTCTGGTCACGGCCGAAGGATTCGAGAACACCTTCGCCCACTACTACCTGAGCCGCTTCCTCCTGAGCCACGGGGCTGACCGGCCGGCTCGGACACGCCGAGACCCCGGTCGTCGTCAATGTCGCCGGACCCGGCGGTGAAGGGACGATCCACTGGGACGGCCTCCAACTCGCCGGGGCGTACGACGGAATCACGGCGCTCGCCCGGGGCGGCCGGCTCAACGATCTGCCGGGCGTCGCCTACGCGGACCGCCGACCGGAAACAAGGGTGCGGTACGTCCTGTTCCATCCGGGAACGGTCGACACCGCGTTCTCCGGGGAGTACTCCCCCGACGCCCTGTCCGTGATCACCGGCATCCGGAGAACCGCCCGGCCGGTCGCCGAGGCCGTGCTACCGGTCACCCGCGTACTCGACACCCCGCCGGACACCGGACTCAGCGCCTTCGTACGGGATGGTCCGCCCCTTCCCCTCGGCCCCGGGGTTCCCGGTCGCGCAGGCCCGGCGACTGCGCCTGACCACCGAGAACCTGCTGGCGGGGTAGGCCGCAGCCGTATAAAGAGGACGGCTGACACGGCGTCCGGCGCCGGAAGGGCCACCGGTCAGCCCCGGGCGGACCGAGGGGCCGGAGCACCGTTCCCGTCGTGTACCTCCAGTTCGGTGATCCCGTGGTAGCCCCGGTCCACATAGAGGAGGGGTCCACGGGAATCATGGACGGACGACCGGCGGACGACGGACGCCGTGGCGACGATCAGGGTGTGATCGGCGACCGCGACACATCGGATCGTGCGGCACACCAGGACGGCGGCGCTTCCCTCCAGTTCCGGCCCGCCGCCGTGGGCGGACGGCCGGTGGCGCACCCCGGCGCCCAGCTCGTGAGAGCGGCGTCCCGGGCCTGAGGAGGGAGCCGGCGGGCCGTCACCCGGGCCGCCCGCCGGCTTCGCCGCGCCCGCTCACCGCAGGCGCGGCCTCCGCACACGTGGAACCGGGCGGCCCGCCCGTGCCGCCGCCCGGGACATCGGCGCGAGAACGTCACGGCCGACCGCACCCGGGGCCTCCGTCCCGCTCCCCGCGTCCCGAGCGATCCGCGGATCAGCTGCCCTCCGAGCCCGCCCGGCCCCAGTCCAGGCGGTCGGCGAGTCCGGCCGCGGCGAAGGCGTCCGCCAGTTCGGCGCGCCCCTCGGTGAAATGCGCCCAGCCCTCGTAGTGGAGCGGCACGACACGGAAGGCGTCGAGGATACGGGCCGCCTCCGCGGCCTGGAGGCTGTCCAGGACGATCGGCCGGTTGCCGAAGAGCACGGGGAAGCGGGGAGCGCCCGCGAAGAGCAGTGCGGTGTCCACGCGCGGGTGGCGCGCGGCGATCTCGCGGACGACGCCGAGAGAGGCGTTGTCGCCGCTCACGTAGACCGTGGGCAGCGCCTCGCCGCTCAGGACGAAGCCCACGACCTGCCCGAGGAGGGGCTCGACCTCCTCGCGGAGACCCGGGCCGTGGACGGCGGGGACCCCGGTCACGGTGACGGTGCCCCCGTCGGGGCGCGGCAGGTCCACGGCTTCCCAGTCGCCCAGGCCCCGGACCTTCCCGGCCAGCGCCGCGCCGAGGCGCCCGGCGCCGCCGGAGGTGGTCAGGGTGAGACCCGCGCGCGCGAGCAGGGCACGGCCGGAGATATCGAGATTGTCCTCGTGCTCGTCGTGGGAGAGCAGCACGATGTCGACGGACCCGACCTCCTCGGCGGTAATGCCGGAGCGGGTGGTCTTGGTCAGGACCGGACGTCCGGGCCCCCCATACTCCCCGGGCCCGTCGAAGGTCGGATCGGTCAGAAACCGCAGGCCCCCGTACTCGAACAGGGCCGTCGGGCCGCCGAGGGCACGGACGGGGAACGAGCGGGGCGCCGTCGAAGAGGAGAGGGCAGGGGAAGACATGGAAAACCTCACGGATGTCGAGGGCTTCAAACGTGAGGCGATCGTAGACGTGTCTCACGGATATGAGCAACGCCTAACATGAGCATCATGGAAGAGTCCGCGACCGGCAGATCCGTCCCGCCACCGGCCCACGGCGAGGAGGAGCACCCCTCGCTGGCCCTGGCCAACAGCGCCGTCGCCCTGCCCGGTGGACTGACGGCCGACCTGCTCGGCGATCCGGCCCAGGCGAATCGGTGGCTGACGGAACGCGGCCTCGCCCCCGTCGACTCCGGCATGCAGGAGATGTGCGCGGGGCTGTTGCGGACCTTGAGAGAGAACGTCAGATCGCTGTTCTCCTCCCGCTGCACCGGCCTTCCCGCCCACCCGGCGGCGGTCGCGGCCGTCAATGACGCGATGACCCGTGTCCCGACCGTCCCGCTGCTCCGCTGGGATGCCGAAAGGGGGCCCTACCGGACCCCGCCCCATCCCACTACGGCCATCGTCGAACACGCCCTGGCCACCCTCGCGGCCGACGCCGCCGACCTTCTCACCTCCCCCGAGGCCGACCGCCTCACCGCCTGCGGCTCGCCTCCCTGCAACCGCTTCCTCCTCCGCCGCGGCCGGCGCCACTGGTGCTCCACCCGCTGCGGCGACCGCGTCCGCGCCGCCCGCGCCTACGCCCGCCGCAACAGCCACGGCGACCCGGCGGACGAGGGCGCGCCCGATGGCTCTCCGGCCGAACCACCGAGCGGCTCGGGACGGCCTCGGTGAACTGTCCGCCGCCGCCCGGGACATCTGTCCAGGGCGGCGGCGACGCGATCAACCCCCAGGGTCGTACGCCGGTTCACGCCGGGGCGCCCTGCCGGTTCACGCCGGGAACGGCAGCCGGTCCGCCCTCCGGACCGGAGTCGTCGGCCCCTTCGCGGGAAGCCGTTCCGGCGGGCCAGGAGGACCGTGAGGGCGGAGGCGGCGAGAAGCCCGGCCGCCGTCCACGGCAGGGCCGTGGTGCCCTCGCCCCCGAGGACCGCGCCGCCGAGGAGGGAGCCGCCCGCCATGGCGGTGTTCCAGCCGGTCACCCAGAGGGAGTTGGCGGTGTCCGGGGCCCGCGGAGCCGCTCTGACGCCTGCGGTCTGCATGAGCGCGGGGATGCCGCCGCGCGTCACGCCCCACAGGATCGCGGCGGCGAGGACGACGGCCGTGATGGTGCCGGAGAGGGCGAAGTCGGCGCCGGAGAGGATGAGCAGGCCGCCCAGCGGCCACGACGGGGCCGGAGCGGAAGCCGTCGCGGGCGGGGACGGGCAGATCGTCGATGCCGTGACCGGACCGCGGAACCCTCACGTGCGCGTGAGGGTCAAGCCCGGTTTCCCGCCGCCCCCCGTACCGCCTTCAGACAGTCGTCGAGAGCGTTGCGGTTCCGTACGAGGCAGTGGATGCGCCGGTCGAGCTGTTCGCGTTCGGCGGCGACCTGGGCGGGCATCTGGGCACACGGTACGGGCGGCAGCGGATCGGCCGGCCCGTCGAGATAGGGCAGAATGCCGCGGATGATCCGGGTGGGCAGACCGCAGTCGATCAGCCCCCGGATCTGCCGGACCACCTCGTCCGCGCCCTCGCAGGAGTCGCGGTAGCCGTTGCCCGGGCGGACGGGCCGGATCAGCCCCTTCTCCTCGTAGTAGCGCGGCGCGCGCACACTGACTCCGGTCAGCCGGGAGAGTTCACCGGTTCCCACTCGCGCCCCTCCCCGGAAACCCTTGCACGGACGTGGAGGTTCACGATATCTCCGGCACACGGAGCATCGGGGCGGGGCCGCCTCCGGCTTCACACCGTCTGTACGCAGGTGCACTGGCAGACGGCGAGCGTGCCCTGTGCCGCCTCGGTCTCCTCCCTGACCGTGACGTCGGAGATGGCTCCGGCGGCCTCGGCCCTCTCCTCGCGCGGCCACAGCGCCGGTGCGGCGACGGCGCCCAGCGCGGCGAGGACGGCGAGGATCACCCAGGTGAGCGTGAACCCCGATTCCGTGGCGATCCAGCCGGCGACGGGATAGGCGACCAGCCACGCCAGATGGGAGAGCGAGAACTGGGCGGCGAAGACCCCCGGCAACCGGCTCGGCTCGGCCGAGCGGCGCAGCACCCGCCCCGTCGGCGTGACGATCAACGCCATCCCGCCCCCGATGACGGCCCAGACGGCCGCGGTGCCCGCCCAAGTGGTGAGGCCCGACCCGCTCATCGCGACGGCGGCGGCGACGCCCGTCGTCAGGACCGCGGCGCCGGTCATCATCACCGTACGTTCATCGATCCGGTCGAGTACGCGGGGCAGCAGAAGCGCGACCAGCAGGGTTCCGCCGCCGGAGGCGGCGAGCATCCAGGCGACATCCGTCTGGGTTCCGCCGAGTTCGTCGCGGACGTAGTTCACGGTGTTCACCACGACGATCGAACCCGCGGCGGCGACCACCAGATTCAGTGCGAGGATGCCGCGCAGCCTCGGTGTGGTGGCGAAGGTCCGGATCCCCGAAGCGACGCGGTCCCATGCCCGGGTGTGCTCGCTGGGCCGGGCGTCGGGGATATGTGTCGACAGCACGAGCAGGGCGGAGACGGCGAACCCGATGGATGTGCCGGCGAAGAGCCAGTCGAAGCTCATGAAGGACAGCGCCACGGCTGCCAGGACCGGGCTCAGCAGACTCTCCATGGTGTACGCGACCTGAGAGGCGGAGAGCGCCCGGGTGAAGTCGGCCTCGTCGGTGACGATATCGGGGATCACCGCCTGGAAGGTCGGCGTGAACGCCGCCGACGCGGCTTGGAGCAGGCCGATCAGCAGATAGATCTGCCAGATCTCCGTGACGAACGGCAGCGCGACCACGACCACGGCCCGGACCACGTCGAGGGCGGTGAGAAGCTTCCTCCTCGGCAGACGGTCGACATACGCCGCGGCCGGCGGCGCGATGACGACGTACAGGACCATCTTGATCGTCAGAGCGGTGGCCAGGACCGCGCCGGCGCTCGGGCCCGCGAGCTCATAGGCGAGCAGCCCCAGGGCGACGGTCGCCAGCCCCGTGCCGAACAGCGCGATGATCTGCGCACTGAACAGACGACGGAAATCTCGCAGCGCGAACAGTCCCACGGCTACCTTCCTCCCAGGCCATATACCCCATCGGGGTATTGCAGGATAGGTATACCGCATCCGCCGGGGGAATCCTCGCGGCCCGTACCGCGACTGCCCCGGAGGTCGGCGGAGCCGGACGGTGGCCGGAGGCGCTCGTTCGCCCGCATGCCGCTCGGGAACCATACGGACCACGACAGGCCCGGCCCCCGGGCCGCGGTGCGCGGAGCGGGGGCCGGGCCGGTGGTTCGAGCGACTCGCCGGCCGCGGGTGCGTCACCCGCCGGGGAGCGGTCAAAGGCGGCCGTCGACCGGGCGCGGGCGCCCGGTCGTCAGCCCAGGAAGGCGGTCAGGGCGTCGATGACGGCCCGGGGCTGCTCCTCGGGAATGTAGTGGCCGCAATCGGCGACTTCCAGCACGGTCACGTCGGTGCCTTTGGCGGGCATCAGATCGCGGAGATAGGTGTAGTTGCTGTGGTCACCACCGAGAGCGAGCAGAGGCACGGTCACCGGCCCGTAGCCGCGCTCATCGGCTATGTCACGGTTGAACGCCCGGTACCAGCCGTTCCCGGCCCGGACGGCTTCGGGGGTGGCGTAGGCGTGGGCGTAGACCTGCCGGGAGAATTCGTCCAGGGTGTCCGGGTCGTGTGCCAAATAGGCGAAGAGCCAGTCCACCAGGCTCCGGAAGCGGCCTTCCAGCAGCTGCTCGGGCAGGCCCCTGATCTGGTTGAAGGCGAACCACCACAGATAGGTCCGGCTGCCGTCCTCGATGACGGAGTCGGTGTGCTGGTCCGGGCCGGGAAGCAGGCTCAGGGCGGAGAGGCTCGCATCCGGATGCGGGACGTCCAGCAGGACGGCGCGGGCGGTCGCCTCGGGGTGGTTGGCCGCATGGGCATAGGCCACCATGGCGCCGATGTCGTGTCCGGCGATACTGGCGGAGGTCAGGCCGAGGTGGCGGATGAGTTCGCGGATGTCGCGGGCCATCGTCTTCTTGTCGTAGCCGCCCTCGGGCTTGCCGGAACCGCCCATGCCGCGCAGGTCCACGGCGATCACCCGGTATCGGCGGGCGAGTTCGGGCATGACCTTGTGCCACTGCCACCAGTTCTGCGGCCAGCCGCCCAGCAGGATCAGCGGCTCTCCCGTACCGCCCTCCACATAGTGCAGACGGATTCCGTTGACGTCGGCGTGGCGGCTGGCGAATCCGGGGCCGAGCCGGCGGGCGAGAGCTTCGTCGCTCAGCGGTCCGCCCGGAGAGATGTTCGGCGAGTCGGCCGCCGGGCCGGTCTGATGTGCGGGCATGGGGATCCTCCGGAGATGGGCCGCCCGTGGCGGCAGAGGGGCACGCTGAGACACGGCGGGATCGTCGGGCATCCCGCATCAATCAACTGTACGAGATTTTCGTACAGTTGATTCGCCGCTGTCAACGGAACCCTCCGGCCGCACCGGGCTCACGTACAGTGAGGCCATGGAGGAGCTGCACCATCCCGAGGCCGAGGACATCCACCTGGTCGACGTCCTGGCGGCGCTGGGTCACCCGATCCGGCTGGAAGCCGCGCGAACACTGGCGAGCGGCGAGGAGCGGTTCTGCGGCGAAATCCTGTGTGACGTACCGAAGTCGAGCATGACGCACCACTGGCGCGTGCTCCGGGAGAGCGGTGTGATCCGCCAACGGCGCGACGGCCGGAAGTTCTTCCTCACCCTGCGCCGCGACGACCTCGACACCCGCTTCCCCGGCCTGCTCGACCTCGTCCTCGGCGACCGGTCGGCGCTCCCCGCCAGGGGCCGTTCCGAACGCTGAACGGGCGGAGAGACAACCCCGGACGGGCGGGCCGGGGATCCGGGGCAGGGCCGGGGATCCGGGGCAGGGGTGGGGATCCGGGGCAGGGGTGGGGATCCGGGGCAGGGGTGGGGATCCGGGCAGCGGCGGAAAAGCCCATCGCCCGTCGGCGGGAGACCCCTCACGGGCGGAGACGCCGGCACCCGCGCCCGGTTCGCCGTGACGGGGTCGAGGCCCGGACGGCCGTTCGTCTTGACGCGGCACTCCGCGGCCGATAATCAATGCGGGCGACATGGTCCAGACCAAAGCTCCATCGACCGGCACAGCTCGCGCGCGTTCCCCGCTCGGGAGGAAGCAATGCGCAGACCACTGGCGTCCTTGATCGCCACCGTCCTCGGGTTCCTGACCCTGTTACTCGCCCCACCCGCCTCGGCCACCAGCCCCCTGGTGCCGGTGACGGCGGAGTTCCGCAAGACCTCGTCCTGGGAGAACGGCTACCAGGGCACGTACACGATCCGGAATCACAGCCGTACGACGCTGGACCATTGGACCGTCGAGTTCACCCTGCCCGCGGACACCGGCGTCGCCACCCACTGGGACGCCGGACTCACCCGCGAAGGCGCCCGGTACACCTTCCGCAGTGCCGGCTACAACGGCACACTCGCCCCCGGGGCCTCGACCACCTTCGGCTGGATCGCCCAGGGCAGCGGTCTGCCCGGACTGTGTGTCATCAACCGGGGCGGGCCCTGTGAACAGGACGCGGACATCACTCCGCCGACCGTCCCCACCGGTGTCCGCGTCATCGCCGTCGAGAGCGAGGCGCTCACCCTCGCCTGGGCGGCGTCCGCCGACGACCGCAGCCCGGTGGTGGAGTACGAGATCTACGTCGACGGTGTCCGGCGGGCGGCCCTGACCGGCTCCACCTCCCACCGTCTGACGGGGCTCGCGCCCGCCATGACGTATCAGATCCAGCTCCTGGCCAAGGACCTGGCCGGCAACCGATCGGCACTGAGCCACGCGATCACGGGTACCACCGGCGATCTCCGTCCCGCCCGGACGATGCCCACGGCGCCCTATGTCGACATGGGCGCCTGGCCGACGCCGGATCTGCGCACCCTGGCGGCGGGGAGCGGACTGAAGAACTTCAGCCTGGGCGCGATCACCTCACCGACCTGCAAGGCGATGTGGTTCAACTACTACGATCCGCGCGCGGGATGGGCCAAGGAGACCATCGACGGGCTCAGGTCGGCCGGCGGCGACGTCAAGGTGACCTTCGGCGGTGCGGGCGGCCGGGAACTCGCCCAGAACTGCACATCGGTCGATGCTCTGTTCACCGAGTACGACGCGGTGGTCAGGCAGTACGGCCTCCGTTACGCCGACTTCGACATCGAGGGCGCCGCGATCAACGATCCGGTGTCCGTCGACCGCCGGTCGGCGGCGCTCGCCCGGCTGCAACAGGCCCATCCCGGGCTCCGTATCTCCCTCACCCTGCCGGTCACTCCCCGAGGGCTGACGGCCACCGGGATCTCCGTGGTGACATCCGCCCGGGAGGCCGGTGTCGACGTGGACGTGGTCAACGTGATGACGATGGACTACTTCATGCCCATCGACTACGGCGACGCCGCCCTGCAGGCGGCCGAGGCCACCGTCGGCCAGCTGAGGGCGCTCTATCCGGGCCGTAGCGACACCCGTCTGTGGAGCATGCTCGGCATCACACCGATGATCGGCGAGAACGACGACCACCAGATCTACGACCAGGCCGACGCCCGGCAGTTGGTGGCGTTCGCGCAGAGCAGGAAGCTCGGCATGATCGCTTTCTGGGACGTCACCCGCGACCGGAACGCCTGCACCGGGAACCTCTCCCTCTGCACCAATATCCCGCAATCGCCGTACGAGTTCTCCCGCATCGTCGCGGCGTACACCGGCTGACCGGCCCGCGCCGTCCACGGCGTCCGCCGCGACGGGCTACCGCCCTCGGCCGTCGCGGCGGACGGCGGGCCCCGTGCGCGGCGCCTCGGCCGGGCAGGTAGTTTGCCCGAATGAGTCTTCTCGATGATGTGGCCGAGCGCGACGGCTGGCGGTGCTGGGTATGCGACGAGCCGGTCGACCCCGACAAGTCGGTGAACGACCCGCTGGGGCCGAGCGTCGACAGCCGGACCGCCGACCGGAAGGCCAAGGTCCCCGAGCGGCTCGCGCACCGCGGCTGCAACTCCCGCAAGGGAGCGGTGAAGGTGGTCATCGACTGGCCGGACCATCTGTACGTGGTCGAACCGGCGCCGCTGATCGCCGTTGCCGCGAGGCTGGAGCGCAAGGGAGGCCGCGAGACCGTGGGTCGCTGTCCGACCAGGCAGGACGCCCAGGAAGCGGCGGACTGGCTGGTGGACCGCTTCTCCCGACTGGTCCCGGGGCTGCCGGTGACCGCCCGCGTCGAGGCGGGCGGCGGCCAGTTCCTCGTCGTCCTCGCCACCGGCCGCCGCTGACCGGGGACCGCCGGAGCACACGCGCGCCCGGCTGAACGGCCGGGCAGCCGCGTGGGACGGTGCCCTGTCAGCGCTCCGCCCGCGTGAGCAGCCCGTTCAGCAGGTGCTCCAGGGCGTCGGCCATCTCCGCACGGGTGGCCGGGGGGTCGTCGGAGTGGGCGACCGTCAGCGCCGCCTCGTCGAGCGCGCCGAGCAGCACATGCGCCAGGGGGGTGACCGGCCTGCGCTCCAGGACGCCGCTCGCCATCGCCGCCTCCAGGGTCGCCGCGATCAGCCCCAGACCGTGCTGCTGCCCGATCTCCCGCCAGCGCGGCCAGCCCAGTACCCCGGGAGCGTCCAGGAGCAGCATCCGTTCCACGTCCGGCTCGGCGAAGGCGTCCAGAAAGGCACGAGCACCCGCCTTCAGCGCCTCGACGGGATCCGCGGCGGCCTCCATGGTCCGGGAGGCGATCCGCCCGGTCAGTTCGGCCTCGACCACCTGCACCGTGGCGTCGAAGAGATCCGCCTTGTCCCGGAACTGGTGGTAGAGCGCCCCACGGGTGACCCCTGCGACCCGGACGATCTCCTCGGTCCCCACCCCCGCGTAGCCACGCTCGCCGAACAGCCCCCGGGCGGCGGCGATCAGGGCCTCACGGGTCGCCCGGGAGCGCCGGCCGTGCTTGTTGTCGGCTGATTCCATCCTGCCCCCTTGAATTCCGTACCGTCGACCCAGCACTCTACATACATACAGTCTGTATGTAATTTGAGGCGGAGAGTTCCGCATGCCACAGATCACGCTCGACCAGGGATCGGTCCGGTACCGGGACACCGGGGGCGACGGCGAGGCCGTACTCCTGCTGCACGGCTACCTCATGAGCGGGGAACTCTGGAAACCGGTTGCCGACCGGCTGGCCCCGGAGTTCCGCTGCGTCACCCCCGACCTGCCCCTCGGCTGCCACCCCACTCCGCTGAACGACGGTACGGATCTCGGCCTGCCGGGGCTCGCCCGCCTCGTCGCCGATCTGATCGCCGGACTGGACCTGCGCCGGGTGACCCTGGTCGGCAACGATCTCGGCACGGCCATCGCCCAGATCGTCGCCGCCCGCCATCCGGAACGGGTCGGCCGCCTCGTCCTCACCAGCGGGGAATGTTTCGACAACTGCCCACCGATCTGGTTCAGAGCACTCGTCCCCGCCGCCCGGGTGCCCGGTCTGCTCCCCCTCCTCTTCCGCTTCCTCCGCCTGCGCGCCACCCGCCGGCTGCCCTTCGCGTACGGACTGCTGACCAAGGGCGCCCTGCCCCACGATCTGATCGACGACTGGCTGGAGTGCCTCTTCGGCGACCCGCGCGTCCAGCGCGACTGCGCCGAGGTCACCCGGAACTTCGGCCCGGCCGCCCTGCTCGACGCCGCCGAACGGCTCGCCTCCTTCGACCGGCCCACCCTGGTCGCCTTCGCCCGCGACGACCGGATCTTCCCCTTCGCCCATGGCGAGCGGCTGGCGGCCCTGATACCCGGCGCCCGGCTCGAGACCATTCCCGACAGCCGTACCTGGGTCATGCGGGACCAGCCCGAGCGGACCGCCCGTCTGATCCGGGAGTTCATCCGCGCCGCCCCGGCGGACACCGCTTCCGGCTGAACCCCGGGAGGCCGACGGCACCGCTACCGTGCGCGGGGTGACCGGGCGGCCTCCCGGCCGGCGTCGGCATGAGGAATGATCAGACGCCCTTCGGGACCGCGGTACGGGACTTCATGAGCGGCTGGATCCGCGTACCGAAGTTCTCCATACCTTCGAGGAACTCGTCGAAGACGAGAATGACTCCCTTGACGCCGTGCACCTCGGCGAGTTGGTCGAGCATCCGCGCGACGCTCTCGTACGACCCGACGAGCGTCCCCATGTTGAGGTTCACAGCCCCCTCGGGGAGCGCCACGGTCCGCGCGGTCGACGCGTCGTCGGCGTCCGCGTCCTCGGCCGTCTGCGCCACGACGTACCCGAGCGCCGCGAGATCCGCGTTGTCGTGGTAGTCCTTCCACTTCGCCCGAGCGGCCGCGTCGGTCTCGTCCGCGATGACCATGAACAGCGCCAGCGCCCCGACGTCGCGACCGGTCGTACGCGCCTGTCCGGCGAGTACGGCGGCGGCCTCGGAGAGGGCGAGCGGAGTGTTGACCCCCGTACCGAGAACGAAGTTCCCGTCGGCGTGTTCGGCGGCGAACCTCATTCCCGTACCGCTCTGTCCGGCGGCCAGGATGTCGACCCGCCCGCCCGCGGGGCGGGGTGACAGGACGCAGTCGTCCATGCGGTAGAACTCGCCCTCGAAGTCGCTCACGCCGTCAGCCCACAGCTGCCGCAGCACGGTGACGTACTCGGCCGCCCGCGCATACCGGTTGGCGAAGTGCTCGTCTCCGGGCCACACGCCCATCTGCGCATACTCGGCGGGTGCCCAGCCGGTGACGATGTTGACGCCGACCCGGCCCGGGGCGATCGCGTCGACGGTGGCGGCCATCCGGGCGGCGATCGCCGGGGGCAGGGCGAGGATCGGTACGGAGGCGTACAGCCTGATCCGCCGCGTGACGGCGGCCAGGGCGGCCGTGAGGGTGAAGGATTCGAGGCAGTGGTCCCAGAACTCCGTCTCACCGCCGAAGCCCCTGAGCTTGATCATCGACAGTGCGAAGTCCAGTCCGTACTCCTCGGCCCGCAGCGCGACGGTCCGGTTCAGCTCGAAGGTCGGCATGTACTGCGGAGAACTCTTCGAGATGAGCCAGCCGTTGTTGCCGATGGGAAGGAAGACCCCGATCTCCATACCGCTCCTCCGTCACCGGGCAGCCGCGCCCCGGACCTGCCGCCTTCCCCGCGCGGTCAATCCTGCCCCCGGCGCGCGGTGGTACACCACGGCGGCGGCACCTCCTCAGCCGGGACGACCCGGCCCGGCTCGTCCCGGCTGAGGAGACGGTGCCGCCGCCGCACGGCCTCCACCGGGCGGGATCCCCGCTACCGCCCAGCATGTGCCATGTACGGGGAGTCCGTGCATTCGGCCGCCGCACCCGGTGGCGGCCGGGTCGCCATACCCGCCACCGGGTCGCAAGCCGCAGGTCAGCGCCGCAGACCGCGGTCCAGCGCAGCGATCAGCGAGCCCTGGGCGTCATCCCCGTCGAGGGACCAGACCATGACACCGCCGAGACCGTTCCGCTGGGTGTAGCGGGCCTTCTGGGCGGCGGTGGCCGGGGTGTCGTACGTCCAGAACTCGGTGCCGTCGTACTTCCAGGCCGCGCCGTGCTCGCGGTCGGTGTGCACGGCGCCCGGCAGGTCCTTGATGGCCTTGTAGGGCAGCTGACCGCCGCCGCGCGGGGACATGCCGGTGGCGGGCTGATAGAGGCCGTTCTCCGGCCCGGCGGGCACTCCCGTCCAGCCGTAACCCCAGAACGGCACCCCGAGCACCGCCTTCCGGGCCGGCAGGCCACCGGCCAGGTAGTGCCGCACCACCCGGTCAGCGCTGTAGCTGTAGTCGGCACCGGAGGGGTCGGCCGGGTCGGTGTAGAGGTTGGCCTGGTGGTTGGTCGGGCCCTGCGGCTCCCAGGAGCCGTGCATGGTGTAGGTCATCAGGTTCAGGTAGTCCACCTGGCGGGCGACCTTCCGCAGCTCCAGCCGGTCCGCGACGTCGGTGTTGGCGGCGACGGCCGCCGTCAGCAGGTGGCGCCCCCGCTCGCCGTCGCCCAGCGCGTCCAGCTGCCGCCGGAACTCGGCCAGCAGCAGGGTGAAGTTGCGGCCGTCCTCGGGGCGTACCGAGTTGTCCGGCAGACCGTCGCCGCCCGGGTGCTCCCAGTCGAGGTCGATGCCGTCGAAGACGCCCGCGCCGCTGCCCGGGCCGCCCTCCGGCGAGCCCAGCCGCGGCAGATTGCCCTTGATGTAGAGGTCGACGCAGGAGGCCACGAACTTCTTGCGCGCGGCGTCGGTGGCGGCCACGTCCGAGAAGTACTTGGACCAGCCCCAGCCGCCGATCGAGATGACAGCCTTCAGGTGGGGGTTCTTCGCCTTCAGCTTCCGCAGCTGGTTGAAGCTGCCTTTCAGCGGCTGGTCCCAGGCGTCGGCGACGCCGTCCACCGAGTCGGCCGCGGAGATCGGGCGCTGGTAGTCGGCCCAGGCGTCGGCCTGGTCGGCCTGGTTGTCCTCGAAGCAGGTGCCCTGGGGGGAGATGTTGCCGAAGGCGTAGTTGATCACGGTCAGCTTCGCCGCCTGGCCCGAGTCCTGGACCTTCTTGGCGGAGAAGCCGCCGTAGACGCTCCACGCGGTGAAGTAGGCCACACGGTGGCCCGGCAGCCCACGGCTGTCGTCGTCATCGGCGTGAGCGTTCGCGGGGACCGCGACGAGCGAGGCGAGCAGAGCCGTTGCCAGGAACGCGGAAATGCGTCTGAACATACTGGTGGCCTTGTCTGAGTGGGGTCAGATGGTCTGTACCAATCGCGAGAAGAGGTCTAATCCATGCCGAGGGGTGCGCACAAGAGCCAGGACGTCACGAAGTAGCCCGATTCTCCTGAGAGTTGATGAAACGTCAGCGAATCACGCCGCGCGGCACGTCCTGCGGAATGCCACCGCCGCGACCCGGTTTCCCTCCGGGCCCGGCCGGCCTCTCACGGGCAGCGCCGAACCCGCCCCGCCGTTGCGACGGGGCCCCGGGAACAGGCCATGAGGACGACCCCGGCTCCGTTCGGCTCAGGCCAGGTCGGCGGTAGCGGTTGTGGTCGCGGTCGTGGTCGCGGTCGCAGTGGCGGTCCCAGGCTCCTGGGAGTCGAGCTCCTGCGGCGGATCGCCGAGCTGCTCGCGCAGATAGTTCCAGGCCACCGCGAGCAGCGCGGCGAGGGGTACCGCGATCAGGCTGCCGACGATCCCGGCCAGGCTGCCGCCCAGGGTCACCGCCAGCAGGACCATCCCCGCGTGCAGGCCCAGCCCACGGCTCTGGATCATGGGCTGGAACACGTTCCCCTCGAGCTGCTGCACCACGACGATGATCCCCAGCACGATCAGCGCGTCCGCGGGACCGTTCGACACCAACGCGATGAGCACCGCGACCAGGCCGGCGAACAGGGCACCGACGATCGGCACGAACGCCGAGACGAAGGTCAGAACCACCAGCGGGAGTACCAGCGGCACCTCCAGCACCCACAGGCCGATACCGATGAGGACGGCGTCGAGCAGGCCCACGAGCGCCTGGGACCGCACGAACGCGCCCAGGGTGTCCCAGCCGCGCGCGGCCAGCGTCGGCACGTCGGTGGCGAGCCGGCCCGGCAGCTGGCGGGCGAGCCACGGCAGGAACTTCGGACCGTCCTTGAGGAAGAAGAACATGAGGAAGACCGACAGAACAGCGGTCACCACACCGTTCACCACGGTACTCAACCCGGTGAAGAGCGTGGTGAGCACAGTGTCGACACTGTCCTGAACGCGGCTGACCGCGGCGTCGACCCCCTCGGTGATCTCGTCGTCGCCGATGTTCAGCGGCGGCCCGGCGGCCCATTCGCGCAACTGGTGGATTCCTTCGACCACGCCGGTGATCAGCTCACCGGACTGGGAAGCCACCGGAACCGCGATCATCGCCACGACACCCACGACGGACAGGAGGAAGAGCATCGTCACGGTGAAGGCGGCCAATGCGGGGGCCCAGCCGTGACGACGCAGGAAGCGGGCCAGGGGCCAGGTCAGCGTAGTGAGCAGAAGAGCGACTATGAGCGGCCATATGACCGACCACATCCGGCCGAGAACCCACACGACCACCGCGACCATGACCAGGACCACGAGCAGCTCGCCGCAGACCCGCGCCGACGAGCGGAGCGCGGCGCGGGATCTTGCGGAGTTCAGCTTTTCAGACATGAAATCACTCTATGATCACTTCGGCCACCTCGTGTCGTGACTTGGGGAAATCGCCTGCGGAGCACGGAATCTGACAGCACGTCATAGTCGGTTTCCGGCGATTCCCGTGGGCCTGCGGACCGCGATCACGGCTTCGGACGACGTACACGGCCGACAGGCAGTGGACCGCCCCGGGCCGCACCGACCGGCACCGCTTCCCGCACCGGAGCGCGCCCTTGGCGGGAGGCGACTGGAAGCGGCTATTCGAACCGGGCGGTGTCGCCCGCTCCCCTGCGCACGATCTCCGGCTCACCGCTGGAGAAGTCGATGACGGTGGTCGGCTCCGTGCCGCAGTCACCCGAATCGACCACGGCGTCGACGACATGGTCGAGCCGTTCCTTGATCTCCCAGCCCTGGGTCAGCGGCTCCTTCTCGTCGGGCAGCAGGAGGGTGCTGGAGAGCAGGGGCTCACCGAGTTCGGCGAGGAGGGCCTGGGCGACCGTGTGATCGGGGATGCGGACCCCTACCGTCTTCTTCTTCGGGTGCAGCAGCTGTCGCGGCACCTCCTTCGTCGCGGGCAGGATGAAGGTGTAGCCGCCCGGCGTAGCCGCCTTGATCGCGCGGAACACGTCGTTGTCGATGTGTACGAACTGGCCCAGCTGGGCGAAGTCCGCGCAGACGAGGGTGAAGTGGTGGCGCTCGTCGAGATTCCGGATCGATCGGATGCGCCCGAGCCCGTCGCGACTGCCCGGCTGGCAGCCCAGCGCGTAGCAGGAGTCCGTGGGGTACGCGATAAGCGCGCCGGAACGGATGCTGTCGGCCACGCCGGTGATGGTGCGTCGCTGGGGGTTCTGGGGGTGGACGTCGAAGTACTTTGCCATCCGGGGAGCTTAGTGGTGTTCGGTGAGCCGGTCCCCTCTCATCGATGGCCCGGCGGTGCTGATCAGTCGGCGGGTCTCCGCCCCTCGCGTCTCGATCCCGGGGAGACCGCGAGGTGTCCGGAGCCGCGGTGCGGCACCTTCGGACGCCCCGCCGCACCTCGGGTCGGGGTGCGGCGGGGCGGATGCCGTCGAGAGGCTCAGCGGCACAGCGCCTTGTCCACGACCGCCTCTGCCCGCGCGGTCGTCGCACCGTCCGGGATGGTGGTGACCGTGACGTTCACCGCACGGCCGTCTGCGGTGACACCGCCGTACGTGCTGAAGCCGGGGATGCCGCCGCCGTGGCCCCAGTAGCGGCCGCCGCAGCTCAGAGGGGTGCTCTGGACGCCCAGGCCGTAGCGGGCGCCGGTCGGGGCCTCGGTGTCGACGGGGACCGTCTCGCGCATCTCGGCGAGCTGGGCCGGGGCGAGGAGGCGGCCGGAGAGGAGCGCGCCGTAGAAACGGTTGAGATCACCGTTGGTGGAGATCATGCCGCCCGCCGCCCAGCCCCAGGAAGGGTCCATCTCGGTGAAGTCACGCCAGGGGCCGTCGGCGGTGGGCTTCTGGTAGCCGTGCGGGTGCTTGCCCCGGATCGACATGTCGCCGGGTGCCGGGAGGTAGGTGTGGCGCAGTCCGACGCGGTCGGTGATCCGCTTCTTGATCTCCTCGCCCAGTGGGCGGCCCGTCACCTTCTGCACGAGCAGTCCGGCGGCGACGTAGTTGGTGTTGCTGTACGACCACTGCGCGCCGGGAGCGAAGTCGGCCGGGCGGCCGAGGGCGCGGTCGAGCAGTTCCCGGGGCTCGTAGTAGCGGTGCGGCTCGCCGAGCACCGCCTGCTTGTCCAGGTACTCGGGGAGTCCGCTGGTGTGCTGGAGAAGCTGACGGACCGTGATCACGCGGCCGTCGACGCCCTCGCCGCGCAGCAGCCCGGGAAGGTAGGTGTCCACGGGCTCGTCCAGGGCGATCCGGCCCTCGCCGACCAGTTGCAGCACGACCGTCGCCGTGAACGCCTTGGTGTTGCTGCCGATCCGGATCGAGCCGTCGCGGGGCACCTCGGCTCCGGTCACCAGGTCGCCGACGCCTGAGGTGTAGTGCCGTACCTTGCCGTCGGCCCGTACGACCCCGGCCAGGGCGCCGGGCGCACCGCCGTCGCGGACCACGGTGTCCAGCTCCCGCTGTACGAGGTCGGGGGTGCGGGCGGTGGTCTCCGCGGCGGGCGCGGGGGTGGTGACCAGACCTGCGGTGAGGGCGGCGAGCGCCGTCAGTGTGGCCGCCCGGAAGGCGGCGCGGGGGGATACGGACATGGATTGCTCCGTTTCGTCGGGTCTGTCAGGTCGGATCTGGGCCAGTCGTCGGCCGGACCCTGGCGAGGGGTGTTTCAGCCGGCGGCGTGAGGGGTTCCGGACGGTGGCCGGCCGTGGTGGAAACGGTTGCGGCCGGCCCCTCCCGCCTGCCGCGGCCGCGGCGTCTGCCCGGGCGTACCGGCCACCGGACGCGGCGAGGACGCCGCGAAGCAGCACCGGCTCGAATCACGGTTCACCTCCGGCAGAGGGACAAAGGGGAGGTCGCCGGGGTTTCCGGACTGCCTTCAGCACATCAGCCGGAACGCGCCGGCTCGTCCGATCCTGGAAGGAGAAGCGGGCTGGGAGCGTGGTACCGGGAGGCCCTCGTCCAGGAGCCTGGTCCCGGGCCGGGATCGCCCTCGGGCTTCCACGACCTGCGTCGGAGCTCGGGAAGAATGGATGCCGAGACGGCCGAGGAAGGAACCCGATGCCCACGACCCACACCGCGCCCGCCGCGGGGCGCGAGCGATCGCCCCTCGGCTACGCCCTGCCCTGGAGCCGCAATGACGCCCTCGTCGCGGTCGGCGCGGCGGCCTTCGACCTGATCGGCTTCACTCTCACCAGTCAGAGCGTCCAGGGCTTCGTCCCGGTGGCCGGTTGTCTGCTGATGACGGTGTCCGCCCTGGCGCTCCTCACCCGGCGGCGGGCTCCGCTGCTCGCCTTCACGGCCGTCCTGGCCGTCGGGCTCGCCGTCCATCTGAGCTGGCCGGTGGGGCAGGGCCTCAACGCCGCCATGGTCGTCGCCCTCTACTCCCTCGTACGCGCCCGCGGCCCCGCCGTCTACGTACCGGCGGCTCTGGTGAGCGTGGCGTTGCCGCTGGCCGTGCGGGAGCCCTGGTCCCAGGGTTCCTTCCTGAGGCTGGCGGGGAACTGTGCGGCCGTGGTGTTCGTCGTCGTCGCCGGGCTCGCGATGAACCGCCGGCACCAGGAGGTCGAGGCGCACCGCAGGCTGGTCGCCGAGCGGGCCCTGGCCGACGAACGCCGGCGTATCGCCCGCGAGATGCACGACGTCGTGGCCCACCACGTCACGACGATGGTGCTGATGGGAGGCGGCGCCCGCGCCAACATCGACCGGAACCCGGAGGCCGCGCGGGACGCCCTCGTCACCCTTGAGGGCCTGGGGCGTACGGCGCTGCACGAGATGCGGCAGCTCCTCGACGTACTACGGGCCGACGACGAGGCGCGGGAGGAGACGACCGCGCCGCAGCCCGGCATCGCCGACCTGGAGCGGATCGTCGCCGAGGCGGGCGCGGCGGGCCTGCCCACGGAGTTCGAGGTACGGGGAGAACCCCGGCCGCTACCGGCCGGGATGCAGTTGACGGTGTTCCGTATCGTGCAGGAAGCGCTGACCAACAGCCGCAAGTACGCGGGAACCGGCGCCCACGCGCGCGTCTGCCTCACGTACGGGGACGACGGGACCACGGTGGACGTACTGGACGACGGGGAAGGGACGGCCGGCGGTCTCGGGCCCGCGCCCGGCTCCGGCTACGGCCTGGTCGGCATGCGCGAACGCGTCGCACTGCACGGCGGGTCCTTGGAGACGGGCCGACGGGAAGGACAGGGCTTCCGGGTCACGGCCCGGCTGCCGCTGCCGAAGGAACAGGGAGCACTGCGGTGAGCGGGACGACAGACGGTACGAGCGGGGCGGACACGACGGGTACGGCGGAGCCCGCCACCATCCGCGTACTGGTCGCCGACGATCAGCTCCTCGTCCGCCGCGGCCTGGTGCTCATGCTCGGGCCCGAACCCACCGTCGAGGTCGTCGGCGAGGCCGCCGACGGGGCCCAGGCCGTGGACCTCGCTCGGCGGCTGCGGCCCGATGTCGTCGTCATGGACGTCCGCATGCCCGTCCTGGACGGCATCGCGGCGGCGGAACGGCTCACCCAGGAGGTGCCGGACTGCCGGGTGCTGGCGCTGAGCGCCTTCGACATGGACAAGCACGTGGTCGCCGCGCTCCGCGCGGGCGCCTGCGGCTTCCTGCCCAAGGACATCTCGCCCGAAGAACTCGTCAACGCGCTGCGCGTGGTCCACACCGGCGAGGCGGTGGTCGCCCCACGCCTGCTGACCCGTCTCATCTCCTCGTACGTGACGGCCCCGCAGCGCCCCGCGGCACCCGCCGCCGGGACCGGACCCGCGGGCGTCCCGGCCGAGCTGACGCCGCGCGAGCGGGAGGTATGGCGGCTGATCGCCACCGGCCGGGAGAACACCGGGATCGCCGCGGAGATGTTCATCAGCCCGTCGACGGTGAAGAACCACATCACCGCGCTCTTCGCGAAGCTTCAGGTCCGCGACCGGGCCCAGGCGGTGATCGCCGCGTACGAGGCGGGCCTGGTCAGGGCGGGCGAGCGCGAGTGACGAGGTCGGTTCCCGGCCGGAGCGCCGCGCCCGCTCAGCCGACGCCGGGCAGATAGCTCGGCGCCTTCCGGACCTGCGTCGCCTGCTCGAAGGCGTACGCGTAGCCGAGGAGCCCGGCGTCGCTCGCCCTCGTACCGAGGAAGGTCACACCGAGCGGGAGTCCCTTGGCGGTGTACCCGGCGGGGACGCTGATCTGGGGGTAGCCCGCGGCGACCGAGCTGTTGGTCGTACTGACGAACGGATTCGTGTCCCCCTCCTCGGGCTGGTGGCCGGCATCCGGTGCGGGCAGGGCGGTGGGGGTGACGATCGCGTCGAGCTTCTTCGCCTCCAGCACGTCGTCGATCGAGCGGCGGGCGAGGCCGGTGGCGGCGGCCCGGTGAGCTCGGTACGCCGGGTCCTTCAGGTCGGCGCCGTTCTTCTGCGCCTCCGTGAAGAGCATCTGCCCGAACCAGTCCATCCGCTCGCGGTCCCGGTGCTTCTCGTTGTACGCGATGAGACCGGCCAGGTCCTTCGGGTGGGAGCCGGGCGTCGCGGCGAGGTAGGCGTTGATGTCGTGCTTGAACTCGGAGAGCAGCGCCGGCAGGAGGTGGCCGAGCAGTCCCTTCGGTTCGGTCACGTCGGCGCCCTCCACGACGGTCGCGCCCAGCGCCTTCAGCTTGCGCACAGTCGCCTCGAAGACCCGGTCGACGTCACGGTCCACGCCGATGTGCCCCGCGCGCCAGACCCCGATCCGCTTGCCGCGCAGCGCCCCCCGGTCCAGGATCTCGCCGGCGTCGGCGGGCAGGGCTCCGGCGGCGGCAGCGGTATCCGGGTCGGCCGGGTCGGTGCCGCTGATCGCGGCGAGGGTGAGCGCGGCGTCCGTGACGTTGCGGGCCAGGGGCCCCGGGGTGTCGTGGCGGGAGGAGATCGGCACGATGCCGGTACGGCTCGCCACACCCAGCGTGGGCCGCATGCCGACCGTGGAGGTCAGGCCCGCCGGGTCGACGATGGAACCACCGGTGTCGGTGCCGAGCGTCACCGTGGCCAGGTTCGCGGCGGCGGCCGCAGCCGAACCGCTGGAGGACCCGCCGGCACTGCGATCCAGGACATACGGGTTCCGGGTCAGCCCGCCGACCGCGCTCCAGCCCGCGACGGCCCTCGGGTCGCGGAAGTTGGCCCACTCCGTCATATTCGCCTTGCCGAGGATCACGGCTCCGGCCGCGCGCAGCCGCTTGACCACCTCGGCGTCCTGATCCGGCCGCGCGCCGAGGAGCGCGGTCGAACCGGCCGTGGTCGGCTGCCGGTCGGCGGTGTTCATGTTCTCCTTCAGCAGCACCGGGATCCCCTCCAGCGGCCCCCGCGGCCCGTGCGTACGGCGCGTCCGGTCGCTGTCCCGTGCGATGTCCTTCGCGTCGGGGTTGACCGTGACCACGGCCTCGAGCCTCGGGTTCAGGGCGCGGATCCGCTTCAGATACAGGTCGGTGAGCTGCTCGGAGGTGAGCCGCTCGCGGTCCATCGCCCGCTGGATGTCGAGGATGGTCATCCGCTCCAGGTGCGCCTCCCGCACCATGGTGGGCCGGGGTTCGGCTCGGCTGGTCTGCACGGCCTGAGCCGCCAGGGGGGCGGTCAGACCGATGACCGCGGCGGCCACCAGGGCGCAGTGCAGTGTGGTCCGGCTGGTCGGTCGCACAGTGGCTCCTTACTCCCGGACGCGCGACTTCCCTGCCGTTGTGGCTGGTCCGTGGCGCGCCAATTCGGCTTCGTGGAGCAGAAACAGTAGGTTCGGCGCGATCGTCGCCGACAGTGACCAGGCTCCTGATTCGCCGGATTCGTCCTGGGACTCCGGGGGGAGGCGCCACGAGGACCCCGGTCGTGGACGACCTCGCCCGGGAGGAGGACGCCATGCCCGGATGCACAGATGCCCGGGGCGCCGAGGGGCCGCCGAGACCGCGCGGCGCCCCCTCCGCATCGCATCGGATGGCGTACGGCGTCACCGCACCGAGATGCCCGAGCCCTGCCCGGAGCGGCTGACGGCACCCGCCCGGCTCGAACTGACCAGGCTGACGCTTCCGCTGTCGGCCTTCACTCCGGCTCCGGAGGATCCGAGACGCGCAGGAAATCCACAGCGATCCTGAAACCAGCGGAGGATCGGTGTTTCACGGCCCGGTAGGGAAGATCGACGACGATGCCAAGGCCCCACCCACCCTCTGCCTCACCGTCAAATACTTTTCGGTGAGGAATGTTACCCATCCGCCCTTCGTCCACAACCGACAGGGTAACGACCCGCTCCGATACCGCATACTCCAGAGTGAATCTACCAAGAATCCCCCCACTGACCGTGTGCCGGATAGCGTTCGCACTCAGCTCGGCCACAATCAGTGCTGCATCATCTGAAAATGACTCACCCTTCAACCTTCCCTTTGCCCAGATGCGGGCCCGGCTGACCTCTTCTTCACGCCCCGGGAACTTCTTCTTCCGAATCTGGCGCTCTGCCACTCCGTGCAAGTCCAGCCAACAATCCGACGGGAACTCGCTCAAGACGGCTCCCCGCGTAACACACGGGCAGGCGCGTAGCTCCGAACCCACCACATCAACCCCTTCTTGCCTAGATACTCGATGACCACCAGGCGCACAGGGGTGCCCATGCACACAATCCGACCGTTCCTATTGACCACGAGGCTTAGCTGCTAGCCTCACTGTCAACCAGGTCCCCGCGCAGGCGGGGTTGATCCCCGATCTCATTGCGTCGGCTGCTTCGAACCGTCGTACTCCCCGCCCAAGCGGGGTTTTCTCCCCTACAGAGGTAATGGACTGCATGCATCCCCCTACAGAATCCGTGCTGACGGCCGAATCCTCCCAGAAAACTCGAGACAGGAGGGTTCAATGCATCCGTACCCAAAGGGATCGCGAGAATTAATACATTTCTCGCGATCCCTTTGGGTACGGATGAACATTGCCCCCAAAGGGATCGGTTCCAATCATCCGCTTCCCGCTCCGTTCAGGTCGTGGGCCACTCCCCACCGGGAAACGACAGCAGGGCCGCCAACAGGAAGACTCCGAGCAGGACCAACACGCGGGGCCGGCGGTGACCGCTCAGCTCCGGGCCGGAGGGAATCCCCGCAGGCCCCGAGGGCTGAGGCCAGGAAGGTCTCCCGGTCTGCCCCCGTCCTGTCGCGCACGACCGGTCCACATGGTCACCGGCACGCCATCGATGCCGTGCTCCGCGCCGCAGTCCTCACCGGACCTCGGCGCCGGATGGTTCCGGACTCACCCTGACGGCCTGGTTCCGCCGGACCGTGGGCCGAGCGCGGACCGTGTGGGGGGTCGCGGATCCCTGTCGCTCACCTCGTCCCGGCGCATGCCTCGGCCTCGGCGATGTACCGCGCCACCGGGCCCATGGTCAGCATTCCGCTCGCGGCGCCGGCGTGTGCGGGCCATGGAGGCGACGGACATCACCGCGCTCTCGGGCCGGCCGGTCGACGAACTCTCCGGCGGGCAGCGCCAGCGGGTGTGGGTGGCGATGGTCCTCGCCCAGGAGACCCCCCTGCTACTGCTCGACGAGCCGACGACCTTCCTCGACATCGCGCACCAGATCGAATTGCTGGAGCTGTTCACCCGGCTCAACCGGGAGGGCCGCACCCTGGTCGCGGTCCTCCACGACCTCAACCAGGCCGCACGCTACGGAACCCATGTCGTCGCCATGAAGGACGGGACCGTCGTCGCCGAGGGCGCGCCCTCGGACATCATCACCGGGGAACTCGTCGAAGAGGTCTTCGGGCTCCCCTGCACCATCATCACGGACCCCGTCGCGAGAAGCCCGCTCGTCATCCCCCTGGGTAGCGCGGGCACCGCCGACCGCACGGCGGCGACCGCCGGTGGATGACCAGGCACCAACCCACGATCGGTCCGCGACCACACCGCCGGTGGCAGGAACGGCCAACGGCGCCGCATCCGTTGGTACATCGACCAGCAAGCCCGCCTCGACTCCCCGGCCTTCGGCCTCGACGGCAGTTGCTACCCCCGAAACGACTCCAGCAACCGCCGTAAAGGACACACCTTAGCTGCCGTTCCAGGGCCGTCCGCAAGACTCTGCGATCCGCTGCCACTCCACTGTCAGCGCTGGCGAGTACGGTGAAATTCCGCACATGCATAGCACGAGGACGGGAGACCGTCCGACAGCAAGGGGGATCGATGGCGCCGAGGCCAGGCGGCGAAGCGGATAAGTTGGGCAACCGCTACGAGGGCATCTGGACGATCAGGCACGCCCTCTACGTCCTGCTTGGCCAGGGCGAGTCGATCACCCTTGAACCGGACGGGGTTCTGGGCGAGGGAGCAGAGTTCGTCTACCGCTCCAACGGCAGAACCGAGGTACACCAGGTAAAGCGACAGAACCGGAATGCCAATGGCTGGAGTGTGGCATCGCTCCACAACAAGGAGATTTGGCGGCATCTCAGGACGCATGCCGAGCTTGGCCACGAGTTCCACTTCGTCTCCACGGTGCCTGCCCGGCCGTTGCAAGAGCTCAGCAACCAGGCCCGCAACTCGGACGACTATGCCTCCTTCGTTCGTCACCGGCTGACCAAAGAGCTTCAGCCGTCCTTCAACGAACTGTCCTCCCCGAAGATCTATGGCACACCCGAGATGGCGTGGCGCATGCTTCGCTCTTTGTGGGTGGCATGGCCCGACGAGCGGGACATCATCGCGATCAATGCCACCCTCGCGGAACAAGTTCTGGCCGGCGCCTCCGGTCAAGTCGCAGCCCTCGGGCTGGGTGATCTCCTCAATGACGCCCTGGGTGTCCGTCTCGATGCCGCAGCCGTCACCGCCCGGCTCCCGCGGTACAGGCTGCGGCGCGTACGTCTGCTGGACGGCGGGGCCGTGGCCGGAGCGGTAGGCGAGGCCACGCAGCGCTGGGCAGCGAGCGCCGAACGCGATCTCCTGCAGCCGGTCATCCCTCGCCCGGAGGCTGACCTGCTCAAGGAGCGAGCGTCCGACGGCCCACCGCTCACCCTGCTCACGGGAGCCGCCGGGGGCGGCAAGAGTGCCGTGCTGCACCAAGCATTCACGGGTCTCAACACCGAGGAGACTCCGGTGCTGGCGTTCCGGCTCGACCGACTTGGTGCCTTCTCCACCACAACCGAGCTGGGCGAATGCATCGGACTGACCACATCGCCTGTCAGCGCGCTCGGTGCCTTGGCGGACGGGCGGCCGTCTGTCCTGATCGTGGACCAGCTCGACGCCGTCAGCGTGATGTCCGGGCGCATCCCGAACGCCTTCGACGCAGTCGCCGATCTGGTCCGTGAGGCGGGTGCCTACCCCGCCATGCGGGTCATCCTCGCCTGCCGGAAGTTCGACGCCGAGCACGACCACCGTATCCGGCAGCTCACCGATCCGGAACGCTGGGCCCATGTCACGATCGGGGAGCTCGATGACGGGCAGCTCGACTCGGCCATCACCGCCATGGGGCTCGATGCCGCTGGCGTCGGTCCGGATCAGCGGCGGCAGCTGCGATCCCCCCTGCATCTGGTACTGCTCGCCCAGGTTGCCGACAGGGAAGGAGCACTGGCCTTCCGGACCGCCCAGCAGCTCTTCGATTCCTTCTGGAACCACAAGGAGAGGGAATGTCGGCGCCGAAATCCAGACGCGAGATTCCAGGAGGCAGTCTCCGCCGTCGCCGAGGCCATCAGCCGTCGGCAGCAGCTGTCAGTCCCTCACACCGTCCTCGACGGAAATGGTCTGTCTGCCAGCAGGGACACGTTGGTGTCGGAACACGTACTGGTGCGGGACGGCCCGCGGATCGCCTTCTTCCACGAGAGCTTCTTCGACTACGCATTCGCACGTGGCTGGATGCACCGCAACGAGACTCTGGTCGCCTTCCTCACCAGCAGCGAACAAGAACTCTTCCGACGCAGCCAGGTGCGCCAGATCCTCGCACATTTGCGGGAGTTGGATCCCGAGCGGTTTATCGAGGAGACCGAGGCGCTGCTGCTGTGCCAGGAAATCCGCTACCACATCAAGGAAGCGACACTCACGCTGCTCGGCAGCTTGGAGACACCGACGGCCGAGGAGTGGGACTCCGTAGCACGGGTACTGGAGACCCGGCCCGCCTATCTGGACCGGCTGGTGCACACCATCGGCTGCGCCAGCTGGTTCGGCTGCGCCGACGCTGACGGGGTAATCGAGGACTGGTTGAGTGGGCACGATTCGCAGGAGCGTGAGTGGGCGCTCCGGATCATGGCGGGCGCCGTCAAGATGTACCCCGATCGGGTGGCCGAACTCCTGGCGCCCCACACCACGCATCCGGATTATCCTCTGTGGCTGCTCGGGATCACTCGTTTCGCCGAGGTCAGAGACAGCAGACCTCTCTTCGACCTGCTTCTCAGTGCGGTGCGGGCCGGGCAGTGTGCGGCCTACGAGCGTGCTCTCTGGGTCTCCGTGCATGACCTCGGTGAGCAGCGGCCGGAGTGGGCGGTCGAGCTGCTCGTCGCCCATCTTTCCGAGCGGCCGGATGCTCTGCGACTCGACGATCACCGGAGGGTCGTCGCTCTTCGCAGCGAAGATCACTTCGTCATGCGCTTGGTCGAGCACGCCTCCACTGGTGCTTCAGCGTTCTTCTGTGACCGGCTGGTCCCCGTTCTTCTGGTGGTCATGGAAGCCACCGCGCATCCTTTGCGGGCCGGCTGGCCTATCAGTGATGGCCACTTCGCCTTCCGATGGCCGAGCCAGGAAGCCAGGGGGTTGGACTCCGCTCTACTGAATGGTGCGGCTACAGCACTGCGAGCCAGCGCGCTGCGCTCCCCTGCCCGGCTCCGCCCGCTCTTGGAGGAGCTGGCGGCTGTCCCGTACGACACGGCTCAGTGGCTGCTGTACCAGGCCCTTGATGCTGCGGGCGAGGCCCTCGCCTCATGGTCGGCCGAGCTATTGATTGAGGGCCGACACCGCCTGCTGGCCGGGTACTCGAACCATGTGGTCTGGAGTGCCCGCGAGGTCATCCAATCTGCAAGCCCCTCCCTTCCCGGTCACACCCTCCGTCAGCTGGAGGAAGCCGTGCTCCATCTCCGTCTTCCCCCCAAGGAGGAGTTCTCGCCCTGGGATGAGTTCGCTCTGCTTTCGGCACTGCCCGAGCAGAGGCTCTCCGAGCAAGGGGCCCGGCGGCTGGGTGAGCTGCGCCGCCGCTATGGCGGTGCGCATCAGCCAGAGGTGCCGAAGGAAATCACCACAGGGACCATCGCGCCTCCCATCGCCGAAGAAGCCGCCCGCAAGATGGGCGATGCCCAATGGATGCAGGCCATGAGGAAGCACAATGAGGACCGCACCAACTGGGACACCTTCACAGGCGGCGCCCTGGAGCAGTGCCATGTACTGGAGGCCCAGACCACCGAGGAACCTAAGCGATTCGCCCGACTCGCCCTGACCTTCGACCGCGAAATTCACCCCGCATACGGCACGTCGCTCCTCATGGGGCTCGGGAAGGCCGAAGAGCTCAGCGATCCGGAACCGGTCTTCGCCGCAATACGGCACCTCGCCGGACTGAACCTGGCCGAGCACGACCGCTGGCTCGGCCAGCCACTCCAGAAGTACCTGGCAACCGCACCGCTCGATCTGGTCGAAATCATCCTCAACCGGGCTCTTGGCGCCGGCCGCCCGGAGGACGAACCCAGTGAGCTGAACAGCCCCGATCTGTACTTCGTCGGCATCAACACGGTGCGCGGCGGTGCCGCCGAGAGCCTGGGCGACCTACTACTCCACGACTCCGACGGCTCCCGGACCGCCTTGGTGGCCCCCCATCTGCACCGCTTGGCCGCCGATCCATCCCCTGCGGTCCGCTCCTGCACCGCCCACGTCCTCCTCACCGCCATGCGACACACCAGCGCTCAGGCGACCGCGGCTTTCCACGTGCTCATCACAGCGGATGACGCGCTGCTGGCCACTCCGCGCGTGGTCCGACTCACCGTGGCCATGGGGTACGAAGATCCTCCCGCGGTCAAGCCGGTGATCCAGCGAATGCTGTCCTCCGCCGACGACACGGTGCGGCGCTCCGGTGGACTCCTCGCGGCGCTGGGAGCCATGCAATGGGACATGCCAGACCTGTTGCAAGCGATCCTCGCGGGTAACGACGGCGCACAGCGCCAAGGTGCCGCTGAACTATGTGCCCAAAAGCTTTCCAGCACCGCCGATCTCGCCCTCGCTCACGAAGCACTCAGCCAGTTCTTCCACGACCCAAACCAGCAAGTACGTGAGGCCGCCGCCACAACGGCTTCAGCCCTGCGAAGCCGACGCCTTCGCCCGTTCCGGAAGCCACTCACCGACCTCATGGCTTCGCCCGCGTTCAGCTATGCCCTCCCCCAGTTGTTGATCACTCTGGAGGAAGCGCCCGACCGAGTCGACGACCTGATCCTGCAGTGCGTCCGCCGCTTCATCGAAGAGCACGGCGCTGATTCCGCAGACATCTCCACTCGTGCGGCAGCCGACGCACACCACATCGGAGAAATACTGGTCCGTGCCTACACCCAAGTCGGCTCCAGCTCACGCCGCTCGGGCGTCCTCGACCTACTGGATAACCTTCTCCTCAATGGGGCACAGGGTTTGACCGAAGCAGTCAACAGCGTCGGTCGCCCGTGATCACACCCACACCGATCAGGCCGAACCCTAGACCTACGCATTACGAGCACGCTAGTGATCGTGCCGGGCCGTGCTGCCTCGTACTGTCCGATGGTGTTTTGCCTGATCAGAGCAGCACTGGTGGTCCGGCGGGTGCCGGTCGGTGTTGCACCGTCCAAAGGCGTCCGCGCTCCCCGTGCGCTCCCCTGGTGGCTGCCCGTGACCGGCGATGTCCGGTCAGCGACTGGTCGGTGGCTCCGGAATGGTCCTTGTCACCATCCCACAGTCACCTGGCCGGGGAGGTCACAGGGTCCTGGGGAGGGGGAAGTGGCAGTCGAGGATCTCGCGGGCTTCCCGCCGGCGGGCGCGGCGGGGGTGGAGCAGGGCGACGCCGACGATGACGACGTAGACGGTGATCCAGATGTACAGGGCGGTGATCAGTGCCCAGGGCAGGGGTCCGGTGGTCGGGAGCAGGGTGGTCAATGTGGTGAGCATGGTTCCTTCTGATGTGTTGCCGGGCTGTGTGCTCCGGCGGTTCCCTTAGATCACCAGGCCCGGTGTGCCCGGCCTGGGTAAAGGTGGGGGGTCTCTATTTCCGAGAGGCGCGTCCTCTTCCGGTGGGGGTGGGTAGGTTCGCGGCATGTCTTCTATGGGTGGTCCGGTCTCCGCTGATCAGCAGCTCGTCGAGCACGCGCGTCGGCACGGTTTCGTGGTGTCGGTGAAGCAGCTTGCGTCGTGGCGGCGGGCGGGGCTGTTGCCGGAGCACACGAGGCAGGCGCTGGGCCGGGGGCGCGGGAGCGCGTCGGTTCCGGACGACGAGGCATTCGGTCTGGTCGTGGCGCTCGCACGGCTGGCGCGGCGGGGCGCTCGGCCTTCTCATCTGGCGCTGGTGCTGTTCGGCGAAGGGCACCCGGTGCCGGAGCGGACCGTGCGGGGTGCCTTCGAGAAGGCGGTCCGGGGCCTGGGCGCCGGGCTCGGTGAGGAGGGTCCGGAAGAGGGGGAGGACGGGGAAGAGTGGGCGGAGCGTGTCGCCGACGAGGTGGTCGCCTCGGGGCGGCGGGTAAGGCTCGTTCCGGCTCGGGTGCGTCGCATCGATGAGGGCATTGCCCGGTACATGCGTGAGCGGGGGGTGGCGTGGCCTCCTCCTGAGCTGGCTGGCCTGGACAAGAATCCGGAACCTCCGAGCCTGTCCGGCGGGGAGGTCACGGCTGCTGTGGTGACCACGGTGCTGCGTGGAGGTGCCGCTGTCACGCCGCAGGGGATCGGTGACGTGCTGCGGGCTATGCAGCCGACGGGGTGGGGCAATCCGGGGGCGTCGCTGGCCGAGTACACGGTCGAGGACGTCCCTGATGCCGCCCGGGAGGTGTTCCTCCCGGACGGTGGGATGAGCACCGTTCCCGACGGTGACGTCCGCGGCGCCCTGCTGGGTCTGGCGAAGACGGCCACCCTGGAGGATCTGCGGGACGCCTGGGAGGTGAGCGGGGCGACCCGAGAGTGGGCGCTGGACCTGTGCGTACGGGTCGAGGCGGAGCTTGGGGCCGGCGAGCTGGGTGACGCGGCCCTCACCTGGCTGATGGGCAGGGCCTTCGTGTCGGGGATGGTGCTGATGGCCCAGGTGGGAGACCGCCACTGGTCCCCCTCGGACCGGGCGTCGGACACCCTGATCCTGTTGATGATGCGGCAGTCGTTCCGCGATCTTGACGGTGAGGTGCCGGGCTGTCAGTGGGAGCTGTTTGAATCCCCCGCCGTGATGCCAGCCCCGCTGGTCCCGTTCCTCCGGCCGCAGCACGCCTCTGCGATCCAGTAGGCAGATCATGAACCAGAACCCTCGTGAGACCGTGGCGGTGGCTACGGCCGAGATGGCGGTACTGCGTGCTCTGCAAGTGGCCGGTCGACGGTTGCTCGCGCGGCGGAGCCGGGCGGTACGGGGCCCTCTGCAGGGCGTCCCTCCGTGGGAGCTACATGTCCACCTGCCGGTCGGCGATACCGACCTGGCGCTCCTGCTGCGGGACGCGTGGGACATCCCTGAAGCCGTCGGCCTGCCCTCGATGATGATCGAGAGCCTGGATGAGCATGTGCGGATTCTGCTTGCTGCGGGGGTCGGGTACCGCCGGGATGACTTGATCAAGACGGTGTCCCGTCTGCCGCTGGAACAGCTTGAACTGCCCTGGGACGCGTGCGGTGGGGCGGACGAAGTTCATGGCGGATGATCCCGTGGAGCTGAGGACGGCAAGCGTTCTCTGGCATTGCACCGGCGAGACGGTCGAACCGTATGACCGTTGCCCTCGGTGTGGCGACTTCCATGACGTGCGGGCTGACCGCAACGGGCGCTTCGACTTCATGTGCGGCCGTGACCGGGCGGTTGAGGTCACACAGGTGACCAGCAGTGTGGCTGAGCAGAACCGGCGTTCCTGGGAGCCGTATCTCAAGGAGCGTGTGGTGCCCGAGTTGGGTCTGGGCTGGCATGTGGTGTTCGAGAGCACGGCGAAGGCGACCTACGGGGGCCGCAAGGGGGGTGCCCGGTTCAAGGATGCGCTGACCGTCATCAGCCCGGCCCTGGCCGAGCTGGAAAGGCGTGGTGTGGACCGCTTCGGCCCCGGTACGGCCTGTATCGAGCAGCCATTCCATGAGGAGGCGTGCCCGTACGGCATCCTGGGCAGTGCTGGGGTGGCCTTCGGTTGTTCCGTGCGCAGCGAGACGGGTACCGGCTTCATCAGCGCCGGGCTGCTGACGGGGTACGACCAGATGCCGGCTTTCAACCCGGCCCACTGGGCCAAGGAAGCTGAGAAGAACCGACGCCGGGGGAAGCCTCCACCGCCGTCTCCGGTACCGGAACCTCCCCAGATGGGCCCGGTGCTGTGGTCGTTCGGACCGGGCTTCATCGCTTTGCTGGAGGAGCGCCGGGCCGAGGACGAACGGAAGTGCGCCGAGTCGATGCGAGCCCAGGTTCCCGGCGGTTTTACCGATGCCGAGCTGGCCGAGCAGGCCCGCCGGGAGGTGAGCGAGCGGATTGCATGCGCGCGATCCTTGACCTGGCGGACCGCGCTTCCGGCGAAGCCGCCGCCCATCGCCGACGCCGACGGTGGAACGGAGCTGGTGAAACTGCTGGAAGTTGAGTTCGGGCTGCACGAGGACCTGGCTCTGAAGCTCAGCGCGGCTTCTGACCGACCGCGTCGAGAGGTGTTCTTCTGGCTCACCTGGATGCGTTCTTCCGCATGGCACCGCCTTGCCGACCCGGGCATGCTGCCCCAGCGGCCTCCGAACGTACCGGCCGGGATCACCGGCCTCTGGGTCGGCTGCCTGCTGGACCAGACCCACGTCCTGCACTGGGACCACGACACCGGGTGGACGCGCCACCCGCTCCCGAACCCACTACCCATCCCCCAATTCCCCGGCTGCCCCTGACCAACGGCTGGACAGCACAGCGGCATTCCGGACCCCTCCTGGACCGAGGTCGGCCTCTGAGGAGGGCAGGTGCTCGTTGGAGATTCCCTCGCGTTCGGTCAGAGGTGCCGAGGTCCAACCCTCGGCACGGACCTACACCTTGACCTGCACGTATAGCTTTAAGCAATGATTTGGGCCACTGTCAGTGCCTCTGAGTAATCTGTCCTGGTGATCGATGAGTCTTCGCCCCACATAGCCCTCCCGCGCTACGCGGACACCGGTTTGATCAAGATGATGCAGAAAGATCTTGCCGAGGCGAGTCAGGGCGATCTGCTCGCCGCCTTCATCTGGTCCCGGGAAGAGAAACGGGCCTGGCAGATCATCTGCGCCCTGGAGCATTGGCAGACGGAGGCGGAGGAGGAAGGAAGACGTGCGCGGCTCCGGGCCTCCGGCGATCACATGAGCGCTGATTTCTGGGCATCGATGCGCGAAGACTGGCAGCGGGACATCGGCCGTACGGCGGCGAAGCTTGAGGGCGGGGCCGATCGGCTCAGCGCTCTGGCGAAGGAGGCTCGGGCAGTCCATGAGCAGCTCATCGACGTGGCGGGTGATTTCGAGAGGTATACCGCCGACAGAGCCGATGGTGAACAGATCCTGGACGAGTCGGCCCGGCTGTACGGTCAGGGCCGCAAGGTGATGAAGGCGGTATCCCGAGCCCTGCGGGAAGAGCGGGACGATGCACACCGGCTGGTGGTGTTCAACGCCGAGTGCCGGGCCTACATGGCTTCGTCGCAGAGTATTTCCCTCAGAAGCATCGACGCGCTCCATCACAGTAAGTTCGAGGAGTGGACGGCCTGGCTGCTCCAGCGGGACGGTTACAAGGTGCAGCGCGGCAAGGGGGGTTCGGGGGACCTCGGAGCCGATGTGATCGCGGTGTCGCCTTCCGGCCAGCGGGTGGTCGTGCAGTGCAAGCACATGGGCACACCAGGGCGCTCCGTCGGGAGCGACGCTCTGCAACGGCTCAATGGCACGGCTCGGGATATCCACGGAGCCGACATCGTGATCATGGTCACGAACGGTGGTGTCTCAAAGCCGGCCCGACTGTTCGCCGAGGACCAGAGGATCAAGAAGATCCATCTGATCGACCGGGCGGTTCTCCAGCGGTGGGCGACCTGGGGGCGGCCGGTGGGTGAGATTCTTGATCTCCCGGAACCGGACGCGGACGCGTCGGCTGCCTGATTCCCATTCGTGCCCGTGAAGCATCAGCTCGTCATGAGGACGCCAGCCGGATCGGCTCTCCGGCTCGGCCGGAGCTTCCTGCGCTGTGCTTCGCGCGGGGCCGGGCGAGCCATACGGCTCCGCAGGGGGCAGGGGTGGTGGGCCCTGCAGGAACTCGGCGGATATCGTCGTACCAAGCCCTCGGACCTCGTCTCGACAGCCGGGGACGTGCGTCTGGCACCGACAGCCAGCAGCACGCCGGGCGGGGTATTTCTCTGACTGTGACGCAAAGGCGGGACCGCGTGACTACGGTGCACGATGCCATCGCGCTTGACCAGGAATCCGGGATGATCTTGATTCCGGCGAGCCAGCGCCACGAGTTCGCTATCGGCGTCTCAGTCTGGGACGGCACCGCGAAGGACGCCTTTGACGCCTTCGTTCAGCGCGAGGCCGCATCAGGCGGCCTGGACCGACTCAGTCGCACATCCGGGCGAAAAAACACCATCCTGCCTCTCACAGTCCAGCTTGTTCCCAGGCCGGACAACGACTACAACCCCCTGGCCATCAGCGTGGCCTCCCCGCCAGGCCACGGGGGGACTGATCACGATCGTCACTTCGGTTACCTGTACGAGCGGAACCTGGTCTCCCTCGGCGGCCCGATACGCAGCCTGGCATACGTCACCGGACGCCCCGTTGGCTGCCACGCCTATGTGGAGCTGCACCGGGTCGACACCCGGGAGTACCAGGAATGCGGCGTTGACTACGGGCCTGTCATCCCCGCCTCCGGCAACGTCCTGTTCGGCTACGGAGGGCTCCGTCTGTTGCTGCCCTGGTGGGAAGACCTGCATCGGATGGCCATCACCTATGCACGGACGGTTGCCCCCGGCCGGATCCTCCCCTTCATCGGGCACTGGGCCTCCTGGGCGCCGGGCGCGCGCCAGGAACTTTCCGCGCGGACCCAGGACCCTCTGTTCCCGATCACGCTGCGGATCGAGGACGGGGAACTGCTTGCGTACCACCAAGACCTGCTACTGGCCTGTCTGTGGCCGTCCGGCAGGGACTTCTTCGACCGCACTGCGGCACACGTGCGGGAACTGGGCGGAACGGCTACCGCGTACGCGGAGGACTACGAGGGCTCCATCAAGGTCTATGTCGAGGACAGCAGCCCGCCGACGAGAGACCGGCCACGTCGACCGCCGCAGCGTCGCTGACCGTCCGCTGTCACGTGGGGAACTGGATCACAGTTCCGTATCGGCGGAATATCCGCTGGTCCGGGACGATTCTCTGCCCAGTCGATCTGCCGATGGGCTGGGGGTTCGTGTGAGTGATCTGAAGGCGTTCCGTGTGGACGGCGGGCGTGTGGTGGAGATGGCGGGGTCGTCGGTCGCGCTGGAGCGGGAGCTGCAGTCGCTGGTCGAGGCGAACATGGAGGCGATGCTGGGGGTCCGGTTCCTGGCGTCGGAGTACGAGACGGGGCGGCATCGGGGGCGGATCGATTCGCTGGGGCTGGACGAGACCGGGGCGCCGGTGATCGTCGAGTACAAGCGGACCCGGGACAAAGAGGTGGTCACGCAGGCGCTGTCGTACCTGGCCTGGCTGAACGACAGCCAGTCGGAGTTCGAGGGCCTGGTGCGGGAGCAGCTCGGCGCGGAGGCGGCGGGGTCGGTGGACTGGAGCCGTCCGCGGATCGTGTGCGTGGCGGGGGACTTCACGCCGCACACGGTGGTGGCGCTGGAGATGATCCGGCACCGGATCGATCTGGTGGCGTATCGGATGTTCGAGGACGTGGTCACGCTGCGGCTGGTGGCCTCCTTCACCGCCCCGTCCGGCGCTTCGGTCGTTTTCCGTTCCCGTACCGCCGGGGCGGCCTCGCCGACGCAGGAGGCGCGGGCCTCGGGCGGGGGCAAGACGGTGCAGGAGTATCTGGACGGGGCGCCGCAGGGTCTGAAGGATCTGTTCGCCGATCTGGACGCGGTGCTGATGGAGTCGGGTTCGGTGCAGCGGGAGACGCTGCAGCACTACGTGGCGTACCGGCGGATCAAAAACGTCGCGTCGGTGAAGGTGCAGCCCCGGAAGCGGACTCTGGTGGTGGGGCTGAAGCTGGATCCGGACTCGGTGGAGCTGGTCGAGGGCTTCACCCGGGACGTCCGGGGCATCGGGTTCCTGGGGACGGGGGATCTTGAGGTGCGGATCAGATCCCGTGCCGACCTGGAGCGGGCCGGGGAACTGATCCGCCGCAGCGTCGAGGCCGGCTGACCCCGAAGACGATTCGAGGGCGGTTGCGGCACCCGGTGTCCCGGGTGCCGCAGCCGCCCTCTTCTCGTTCCGCCCTCGGTCGGGGCCCGGGTCTTCTCACTGCTCCGGTCCGGCGAGGTCGAGGTCGTCCTGGGTGAGGAAGGCTTCGCGCAGGCGCTGTTCGGCGACTTCGGCGTAGTGGTCGGACAGCTCGACGCCGACGAACGAGCGGCCTTCGAGGAGGGCGGCGACTCCGGTGGTGCCGGAGCCGGTGAAGGGGTCGAGGACGGTGCCGCCGGGGCGGGCGACCTGGACGAGCTGGCGCATCACCTCGACGGGCTTCTGGGTGATGTGGACGCGGTCCTTGCGGGGCTGGGAGGCGATGTAGTGGCCGGGGAGGTAGAGGTCCCGGGTCTTGTCGAGGGTGCCCTTCACTCCCCAGAGGATGAACTCGGAGTCCTGCTTCGGGCCTCCCTTGCGGGGGCGGGAGGCGGGCTTGATCCAGGGGATGGTGCCGGACCAGGTCCAGCCCGCCATCTGGAGCGCGTCCGAGGTGGTGGGCTCCTGGCGCCAGTCGGTGAAGACCATGACGACGGCGTGCTCGCGGGCGGCCCGGTAGGACTCGGTCAGCAGATCGGTCAGCCACGCCCGGTACGAGCGCTGGTCGCGGTTCTCGCCGGGGAAGTTCGCCAGGTCGTGGCCGGCGTCGCCGCTGGTGTATTTCGCGCGGGCCGTACGGGCGGTGCGTTCCGAGGACGTGCGCCCGCCGGAGTTGTACGGCGGGTCCGTGATGACGGCGTCGACGGACTCGTCGGGGAGGGTCTTCAGGACGGTGAGCGCGTCGCCTCGGTGCAGGGTGTACGGCACGGCGGATTCTCCTTCGGGAAAGACGGGTGAACGCCCGCCCATTCGATGAGCGCGTGCGGGCGCGGACCGCTCAAGCACCCTGTCCGGGGCGAGCGGTGCCGCGAACGGTAGCCGTCTTTTCCGGCCGCGCCCAATGACCCGGTGGCCGTTGCCGGGGTCGTTTGGTGTGGCCGGATTTCCCTCCTACAGTCCCGTCGTGTTCGCCGCTCCGGGCCCTGCCCAGAGGGCGGTTGACCTGTGCTGTTGCGTGCTGCCCCGTCCAGCGGACGAGGCGGCCGGGACTATCCGATGGGGGCTTTTTCTGTGTGGCGGGTGAGATTACGAGGGCGGCTTGCTGCCGCCTCTGAATGGACGGGCCAGGCGTCCGGGAGTTAGCCGCTCCCGGGTGCCTCCCGGCCCTTCTTCTCTCCTTTTCTTCTTTGACCCGTCCGACTTCCGGTGGCCCTTTTCGACGAGAACGCCGGGGCCGGGCGGCCTACACGCAAGGAGCCGTCGATGCGGCATGCCCAGATACGCCCCTCGCCCCGTCCGGCGGGGTGGTCGTGAAGAAGGTCGCGGTGATCGCGGGCGGGGTCGCGCTGGCCCCGCTGCTGCTGATCGCCCCGATCGCCGTCGCCCTGGCCGGCGCGAGCAGCGCGCAGGCCACCTGCGACACCGGTACACAGGGTGTGGATACCGGGGCGGTGGCCGCGCAGGTGGAGTCGATCCTGAACGGCGGTGACGGGGGCGGTGTTTCGGTGCCGGGCCTGACGAGCCCGAAGGAGCAGATCCCGCACGCGCGGACGATCCAGGCGACCGGGGTGGCGATGAAGGTCCCGGTCCGCGGGCAGATCGTCGCCCTGGCCACCGCGATGCAGGAGTCCGGCCTCCGGAACCTCGACTACGGGGATAGGGACTCGCTGGGCTTGTTCCAGCAGCGCCCGTCGATGGGCTGGGGCACCCCGGAGCAGGTGCGGGACCCGGTGCACGCGTCCACCCGCTTCTTCGAGGGTCTACTGAAAGTCCGGGGCTGGGAGTCGATGACCGTCACCCAGGCCGCCCAGGCGGTCCAGTTGAGCGGTTTCCCGGACGCGTACGCGAAGTGGGAGCCGCTGGCCACCGCGCTGCAGAAAGCCCTCGCCCCCACCCTCACCAACGACGGTGCCGGAGGCGAGGTCGGCGGCCCGGGTGGTCCGGGTGCTCCCTCCGGTTGTGGTCCCGGGGGTGACGGGTCGGAGTTCGGTCCGATTCCGGCCGGGGTGCTGCCGAAGGGGTACGAGATCCCGAAGGACGCGCCGAAGTCGGTGCAGACCGCGATCCGCTGGGGCCTCGGCGCGCTGGGCACCCCGTACCAGTGGGGCGGAACCTGTTCCGCGCCTCGGGGGCAGGATCCGATGGGGCGGTGCGACTGCTCGTCCCTGATGCAGGCCGCGTACAAGGCCAGCGGCGTCACCCTCACCCGGACCACGTACACCCAGGTCAAGGAGGGCAAAGCCGTCAGCGCGACGGCGCTGAAGCCCGGTGACCTGCTGTTCACCCGGGGCACGGCCCAGGTGCCGGAGCACGTCGGTCTGTTCATCGGCTCCGGGCTGATCCTGCACTCGCCCCGTACCGGCGATGTCGTGAAGATCGCCACGCTCGCCGAGTGGCGGCCGGACATCCTCGCCGCCCGCCGCGTCGTCTGACGCGCGCCTCCTCTCTCCCTCTCTCTCTTCCTCCCGGGCATCTCTATGCCCTGAAACAGGAGTTTTGTGGTGACTGTCAGCCAGTCGGGTCAGTTCCTGGCCTTCAACCCCGGTATCAAGCCCGCGGACGGCGGTCTGCCGGGCCTGGACGTTCTGAAGGACGTCATCAGCTCCATCAACCTCTTCGGGATCATCGCGGTCGTCGGCGCGCTCGCGGTGTCGGCGCTGGTGTGGGCGTGGGGCCATCACTCCGGTGGTCACCAGGCCGAGGCGAACGGCAAGAAGGGCACGGTCGTCGCGGCCGGATGCGCCCTGCTGCTGGGCGCCGCGAACGGGATCGTCAGCTTCTTCTCCGCGATGGGCACCCAGGTCAACTGATGCCCACCTCCCAGAAGAAACGTTCCTCCCATCGGAGGAGTCCCCGACCCTCCCGGGGTCCGCTGGTGGCAGGCCCGGCATCGTCGGTGCTGCACCGCTCGCTGATCGTGGCGGTGGTGCTGGCGCTGCTGACCGCGGTCGCCGGGCTGGTCGCCTACCTCACCCGCGAAGAGCCCACCACCACACGGGAGTCCGCGCCCGAGACCCGGCAGTCGGCCCCGCCGACTCCCGCTCCGGTGAAGGCCCCGAAAGGGGGCCAGGTGGCGGCGCCCATGAAGACGACCGATCCGGTGGAGTTCGCCAAGGCGGCGGCCAAGGTCCTGTGGTCCTACGACACCCGCCGCCTCTCCCAGACCGAGCACATCGCCGGGCTCAAGCGCTGGATGACCCGCGAGAAGAAGTACGCCGACTGGTCCTCGGTGGCGGACCTGGTGCCGGATCCGGTGCTGTGGTCGCGGATGGGCGACCAGGCCCAGTACGCGACCGCGACGGTCGGCGAGGGGCACTTCCCGCAGGCGTTCAAGACCGCCCTCGCCAACAACCCGGGGGCGATCACCGACGCGTACGTCTACGCCGTCACGGTCACCGGACGGCAGTCGATCGCCTGGACCGGCTCCGAGAAAGGCACCGGCGCCGAGGCCCGCTCCTCGACCCTCGCCGTCCAGTGCCGCCCCGACCAGGCGTGCCGTCTCGCGGCCGTCCTGCCCGCCACCGCCCCATGAACCGGAAGGAGGTGAACCATGCCTTCAGCATGTGATCTGCCCCTGATGAACACCGTCTGCGACGCGGTCGGCGGCGTCGTCAGCTCGACCGGCCAGGCCGTCACCGACGGGATCGGCGCCTGGATCGCCAAGTCCATGGGCGAGATGGCCCAGGCCGCCGCCGACCTCGCCGCCCAGGCCGTGGACAAGACCACCGCCGTCGACCTCAACGCCACCTGGTTCCGCGAGAACTACGAGCTGCTGCTGCCCATCGGCCTCGTGCTGATCGTCGGCACGTTCTGCCTGCAGCTGATCCGGGCCGCCTGGCAGCGGGACGAGCGAGCCTTGTTCCAGGCGGTGACCGGCACGGTGGCGGGCGTGTTCTTCGCGTTCGCCGCCATCGCCTGCACCACCGTCGCCCTCACCATCGTCGACGCCCTCTCCGCGGGGTTGTTCAAGGCGGCGAACAGCTCGGTGGACGATGCGATCCGCCGGCTGATCAAGGTCAACGGGTACGGGGCGATGTACGGGCTCGGCTGGGGGATCCCCGCGATCGTGGCCCTCGGCGCCACCATCGGCGCGTTCCTCTACTGGGCCGTGATGGTCGCCCGCAAGGTCGGCATCCTGATCCTGGTCACGCTCGCGGTGTTCGCCGGGGCTGGCGGGGGCTGGGAGGTCGCCCGCCGCTGGCGGCGCGGCTGGATCGAGGCCACCAGCTCGCTGATCGTCTCCAAGCTGCTGATGACGATCGTGTTCCTGCTGGGCACGTCCGCGATGGGCAAGACCGACCCCTCCGACGGTCTCAGCGCGCTGTCGGACGCCATGGCCGGGATCGTGATCATGGTCCTCGTTCTGCTGTGCCCGTACGCGACGTACAAGTTCGTGCACTGGGCGGCCGAGGGCAGCGGGCAGGACGACCTGCACCGCACCGGCGTGGCCGGTGTCGCGGTTGCGGCCGGGGCGGCGAAGACCGCTGGCCAGCTCGCCATGCAGGCCGGAACCGGTGTCCCCGCCCCACAAGGTCCCGCGAAGGTCCCCGGCCAGGGCGCCGGGGGCGTCGCCTCCGGGATCAACCCTGCCGGAAGCAGCAACACCTCTCCGGAGGGGATCTCCGGGGACGAGCCGCCGCAGACCACCTTCCGGTTCGGCGAAGACCCGAACGCCACCGGCGATAAGGGCCAGCCGCTGATCCGCCGGCCCCGCGCCGACGGCGACCGCGGGCAGCCGCTCATCCAGCGCCCCGGCGGCGGTGCGGGTACTGGGTCCGGCGGTGGGGTGACCGGGCCAGCGACCGGAGCGACCAGCGCCCCCGCCCCCTCCGCGCCAGGCGCCGGACCGGCGGCCTCGGGCCCAAGCGGGACAGCGACCGCCACCGGTCCGGCAGCCACAGGGGCACCGACCGGTCCGCCCCCGGTGATCCAGGCGGTGACCGGCCCGTCGGCCGCGCCCCGGCCGCCGGCTCCGCCTGGGCTGAGTCCGCAGGGCGGTACGACCCCGGCCCGGTGGGTCTACCCGACGCCGCCCACCGGCACGGGCCGGCCCTGACCGGCTGACCGGCACCCCTGGGGGCGGGCCCGTCGCCCGCCCCCAGGGCCCCCCTTCTTCCCTCTTCCTCTTTGGACGGCTCCGCCCATGCACCCTGACACCACAAGCTCTCCGGCTCCGGCCACGGTGAAGTTCCCCCACCGCTCCCGCCGGGGCATATTGCTCGGCCTCACCGCGCCGCAGCTCGTCGCCGTCGCCCTGACCGGCCTGCTCCTCCTCGCCGTACTCATGGCATCCGGCGTCCCCGGCGCCCTGAAACTGATCCCGCTCTGGGCACTCATCCTGGCCGCCGTCTTCGTCCGCCACCGGGGGCGGTCGCTGGCCGACTGGGCCCCGATCGCCCTGCGGTACGCGTCCCGTCGGGCGAAGGGCCAGCTCGTGTGGCTGACCCGCCCCTCCACCCGGCCCCGCCGCGAGGGCCTGCTCCACCTCCCCGGCACCGCCGCCTCCCTCCGGGTAGCCACCTCCCCCGACCGGCGTACCGGCGCCGTCCACGACCCGCACCTGGGCACCCTGACCGCGGTGGTCCGGGTCTCGTCCCGGGCGTTCGCCCTCCTCGACCCGGCAGCCCAGAACGCGAATGTCGCAGGGTGGGGACGGACCTTGGCCGCACTGTCGCGTACGGGGCACATCGCCCGGGTGCAGGTGCTGGAGCGGACCGTTCCCGATTCGGGTGACGCGCTCCAGCGGTACTGGTCGGAGTACGGCGACCCGGCCACCCATCTCGCCGGACCGGTCTACACCGACCTCCTGGCCGCCGCCGGGCCAGCGGCGGCGCCGCACGAGAGCTACGTCGCCATCGCCCTCGACCTGAAGGCGGCCCGGCGTCTGATCAACCAGGCCGGCGGCGGACTGACCGGCGCGTTCGCGGTGCTGACCCAGTTGACCGCGACGTTCGACCAGTCCGTCCGCAACGCCGGACTCACCCCCGGCGGATGGCTCTCGGCCCCGGAGATCGCCGCCGTGATCCGGACGGCGTACGACCCGAAGGCGGGCGCGGCGCTGGATCAGTGGTCGACTTCCGACCGGCCGCAGGCCGACCCCGCGGCGGCCGGGCCGGTGGTGCTGGTGGAGAAGGCGGACCGGATCGAGACCGACTCGGCCCACCACGCCACCTTCTGGATCGAGAACTGGCCCCGCATCGAAACATCACCGGGGTTCTTGCACCAGCTCCTGTTCACCTCCGGCGTCCGGCGCACCCTCTCCCTGACCTACGCCCCGAAGGGCCTCGACGCGGCGCTGAAGGACGTGCAGCGGAAGAAGGCCACGGTCATCGCCGACGCCACGGAGCGGCAGCGCAAGGGCCAGGTTGACTCCGAGGAGGACTCGGTGGAGTACGCGGACATCAAGAACCGGGAACGCGAGCTGATCGCCGGACACGCCGACGTCGCCCTCACCGGCCTCGTGACCGTGTCCGCGGACACCCCCGACCAGCTCAACTCCGCGTGCGCGGCGATCGAGACGGCGGCCGTGGCGGCGCTGGTCGATCTGCGTCCGCTGACCTGGCAGCAGGCCGAAGCCTTCACCAACGCCGCCCTCCCCCTCGCCCGCCCGTGAACCACAGACCGGGAACCCCATGCCGACCGACCTGGCGTTCGCCACCGAGGCCCTCGATTTCCACCGGGCGATCACCGTCCCCGACGGACCCTTCGCGGCCAGTCGCCCGGAGCTGGACGCGCTCCACCAGCACTGCCTCGCCCTCTACGCCCTCCTCGACGCCCACACCACCCGCACCACGCCCGTCGACCGGGCCGGGGGTGAGGCGCTCAAGGCGGCGCGGGTGCGGCTGTGGCAGGCGGCCGAGCATCTGCACGCCGCCTGGCACCGCGCCCCCGCCCCAGACGCCGACCGGCTGCTGACCGCCGGCGGCTGCCGACCCCGGCTCCCCGTCTGCGGGCGTCATCTGCGGATGTCCGTACGGGTCCGCCGCACCCACACCCCCGCCGAACTCCGGGCACCCTTCACCGGCCCCCACCACCTCTGACCGACCGGAGCCACCCTGTGTCTGTTCGCCCCCGCGCGACCGCGAGCCCCCTGTTCACCCCCCACCGCGCCGACCGCCGCACCAACCGGCGGGCGAAGGCGGAGTTCACCGCCGCCCAGGCCAAGGCCCGCCACGCCGCCCGCCCCACCACCCGCCGCACGGTCTCCGGCCCGGATCCGGAGCTGCAACCGACCTACCCCGCCAGCGGGCGACCGGGCCCGGCCTCCGCCCGCGGCGGCCGGCTCCGTCTTCCAGCCCACCGGATGACCACCGCCGTCGCCAGCGGGGCGTATCCGTTCCTCGCCGAGGGTGGGCTCGGCGCCCAGGGCATCTACGTCGGCCAGGACGTCCACGCCGAAGCCGCGTTCACCTACGACCCGTTCTCCCTCTACGGGCGGCTGGACGGGTTCACCAACCCGAACATCCTGCTCGCCGGGATCATCGGCATGGGCAAGTCCGCCCTCGCCAAAAGCCTGGCGCTGCGGGCCACGGCCTTCGGCTACCGGATCTACGTCCCCTGTGACCCGAAGGGCGAGTGGACGGTCGTGGCCCGGGAGCTGGGCGGGCAGACCATCGCCCTCGGCCCCGGCCTCCCCGGACGCCTCAACCCCCTCGATGCGCCGGAGAAGCCGTACGGGATCAGCGACGAGGACTGGACCACCGAGGTCCGCAAGCGCCGCCTGCTCCTCCTCGGCTCCCTCGCCAAAACCGTGCTCCGCCGCGAGCTGCACCCCATGGAGCACACGGCGTTGGACATCGCGCTCGACCAGGTCGTCGTCTACACCCACCAGACCGGCACCACCCCGCTGCTGGGCGATGTCGCGTACGTCCTCGGCTCACCCCAGCACCTCGACGCCGCGACCGGCGAATCCTCCGGGCGACTCGGGCGGGCGGCCGAGGACCTCGCCCACGCTCTGCGCCGGCTCATCCACGGTGACCTGGGCGGGATGTTCGACGCGCCGTCCACCGTCCGGTTCGACCCGGCGGCCCCGATGCTGTCGATCGACCTGTCCCGCCTCGGCGGCACCGGCGACGACACCGGCCTCGTCCTGGCGATGACCTGCGCGTCGGCGTGGATGGAAGCGGCGATCTCCGACCCCACCGCCGGACGTCGCTGGGTGATCTACGACGAGGCGTGGCGGGTGATGCGGCATGTCGCCCTGCTGGAACGCATGCAGTCCCAGTGGAAGCTGTCCCGGGGCCTGGGCATCGCCAACATGATGGTCATCCACCGGCTCTCCGACCTGCTGACCGCGGGCGAGGCCGGCTCCCGGGGCCGCGCCCTCGCCGAAGGTCTTCTCACGGACTGTTCGACGCGGATCATCTACCGGCAGGAGGCCGACCAGCTCGCCTCCGCCGCCACCCTCCTCGGCCTCACCGGCGTCGAGACCCAGGCCGTCGCCGCCCTCACCAAAGGCCGGGGCCTGTGGAAAGTCGCAGGCCGGAGCTTCATTACTCAACATCTGCTCCACCCGGCCGAGCGGGAACTGTTCGACACGGACGCCCGGATGTCCGCCTGACCCGGGCCCTCGCCGGCAGGGCCGCCGTCCTCGGGTCCGGTGACCCTGCCCTCTCCCCTTCTATACAAGGAGCGTTGCGTTGCTGTCCCGACGCCGCCTGCGCCGAGCGATCGGCAAACTCGTACGGCTCTACCTCGATACCTGCACGGCCCAGGCCGGTCACGGCCGCGTTCACCTCGGAGCCAGTCCGTTCGGCCCCGAGCCAGAAACCAGCCGCTCCCGCCGCCATGACCGGGCACGATGACCGTGGAGGACGCGTACGAACGTCTCGCGGCGTCGGTCGAGGCCGGGGAGAAGGTGCTGGCCGACTGGGACGCCGTCTCCGACAGCCTCTGCGACGCCGACGGCTGGGCCCTGGACGACCGGTACGACCTGCGAAAGCAGCAGCGCGACGCCGACATGTGGACGCTGTTCGCCCCCTACCTCACCGAGGGGGCGGCGCTGATCGTCCCGGCCGAGGACGTTCTGCCGGACCTGGACCCGAAGCAACGGCTCGAACAGCGCTGGGACCAACGCCTGCGAACCCTGCGGGAAGCCCTCGACGGTGGCCGGCACGTCCGTGACGAGTGGCTCGCCGTCGAGAACGCCCTGGTCCCCGGGCATCCGCGGACTGGTGAGGTCCGGGCCGAGGCCCTGGTCGAGCGCAACGCCGAGGGCTGGCACTACTCGCTGACCTGGGCCGAGAACGCCGGCGCTCTCGTCGAGATCGCCCGCGCGGCCGAACCGCTCGCGGGCCCGACGCCCCCGGCGTCACAAACCCTCCGGGCCGAGGCGGCGCTCGCCCGCTCACCCCAGGCCGGCCTCTCCCCTCCCACACCAGCACCGTCACCCGTACCGACGACCGGTTCCGTACCCGACCGGCGCGGCGGACAGGTCCGCTAACCCGGAACCCTCGGCCGCGCAAAATCGCCTCCCCGGCCCGATCATCGGGCTCCCGTACCGGGCTGCCGGTTGGGACGCCTTCCAAGGAGTTGGTCTTGTGCTGCAGTTGGATCCCGATGTGACCTTCGGGGCGCATCCAACGTTCGGTGTGGTGGCGGAGACAGCCGACGACCGGCCGTTTTACGCCGAGGTCCTACGCCGCCACCAGTTCGCCTACAGCGACCACCTACGCCTATGGCACCTCACGCCCGGCACGCCGTTCAACACGGCGGTTCGGCTGGTGGCGTCGGCGTCGCGGGATTTCCAGAACTCGGGGCTGGATGTGGTGGCCGACCTGCGGGCCATGCTTCCGCCGGTAATCCTGAGCCCGACTGGGAAGGCGATGCGGGAGCCGCTGCCGGGGCTGTCGCTGACCGCGGTGACGGCCGAGCTGTCCGGGCTGAAGCGGGCGATGGATGTCGCCGACGCGCTGGATCCGGTCCTGGACGAGGACCACGGGGTCTTCGCCGGGCTGGAGGGCGTCTTCGCCTCGGCGGCCTCGTGGTGCGAGCAACTTGGTACGAAGCATGGACGGGAGCTGGCCGAGGAGTTGCGGGCCGGGGTGCACCAGGTGGTCACGCTCGGCGAGCAGCTCCTTGAGGTCCAGCTCGCCCTCTCGGTCATGCCGGACACCGTCCGGGAGAACGCCCCGGCCCCGGTGCGGGAGCGGTCCGCGGTGCCGGAGGTGTCCGAGGCCGCCCGTGTCCGGTCCACAGTCGCCGCCCCGCCCCGGCATCCGTTCACCGCCGCGCCGACTGCGGGCACCGCCTTCCCACCGGCGGAGTCCGCGCGTCCCGGCCGCACCCGCTGAACCCCCTTCCCTCCTTCTTCTGTTCGTCTCGTATCGAGGAGCACGCTCATGGCCGTCAAGACCATCTGGCCCGTTGACCACGTCTGCGGACATACCGCCGAGGTGGATCTGGCCGCCCGTCCGGCCGATCAGCGGGCGGGGTACGCCCGGTGGCTGGCCGGGCGGGACTGCACCGACTGCTGGCAGGCCGCCCGTACCGGCGACGCCGAGGCCACTGCCGAGCGGATCGCCGTACTGCGGGCCGCCGAGGCCGGCTCCGCCCGCGCGTGGGAGGAGGAGTTCCGGATGCCGCCGCTGGAGGGCAGCGAGCGCGCAATCGCCTGGGGCGCCCGGTGCCGCCACCAGCTCGTCACCGCCGCCTACGCCGCGCTCGTCACCGAGGGGACCACGAGCGAGGCGGAGTGGGCAGGGGTGGAGGACGCGGTACGGCCGGTGACACGTGCCGGTTGGTGGATCGACCAGCGCGACGCCGACCCGGCCGACCTCCCCGAGCTGCTGGCCGCCGCCAGCGGGGCCGACCGGCCCACCGAGAACCCCCACTTCTGACCATCCTCCTTCCACCGATCCCCTTGGAGTCCCGTGATGACCGAGCCCGAGCAGCCCCATGTGGTGATCGTCCGCGAGCAGGGCGGCAACGTCGCCGCCATCCCCCACCGGGGCTTCCAGCGGGCGGAGCACGGCGTGCTGGCGATGGAGATGCTGCGGCACGCCGGGTTCATCGACGACCACGGACCGGCCTCCCGGCAGTACCGGCTGCACTGGGACATGGGCCGGGAGTACGAGAACCGGCAGTCCACCTCAGCGGCGAAGATGCTCACCGCAGCCGGCTTCCGGGTCGATCTCGACCCCTCCCTCGACACCGAGCTGTTGGCCACCCCCTCCGACCCTGTCGGCCGGCTCGTGCACGGGCAGCAGCTTCTTCGGCTGACCGACCGGCTCAACGGCGCCGGGTCCCCGGCCGAGGCGGCGGATGTCGCCGAGCAGGTCCTCGACCCGGTCGACGGGGTGCTGGCGCGGCTGTCGGAGTTCTTCGAGGCGGCGGTCGAGCAGGCCAAAGAGGCCGGGACGGACGAAGGCTGGGACCTCTCGTACCTCTTCGAAGACGCCGCCGCGACCGTCACCGCGCTCGGCGAGGACCTCCACATCGCCGCCGACCGGATGCGCGCCCTGGCAACAGCCACTGACCAGGGCCGGGAACCCGGACTGCACGAGGCGGCCCGTGCCCAGTCCCCCACCCTCACCGGCCGCACCGTCTCCCCCTCGCCCACCCCGGCCGCTGCCCCGCTACCGTCCGCCGTCCCGGACCGGGGACGGACCCGGTGAACCACCTCCGCCTGCCGAGCGGCTCAGCCAAGTGCGCGGACATGGGCCCTCGTGCAGGTCCTGCCCAGGCAGCCCGTCCGGTCTGGTTCAGCGCAATGTGGAGGCGATGCGCTCCATGATCTTCCTGTGGTCCAGCGGCTTGACGATGTAGTTCTTCGCTCCGGCGATCAGAGCCTTCTTCACCGCCTCCTGGCTGCCGATGGCGGCGGCCATCACCACCCGGGCCTTGGGGTCGAACTTGATGATGTGCTCCAGCGCGGTGAGGCCGTCCATCTTCGGCAGCGTGATGTCCATCGTGACCAGGTCGATGTTCGGGAAAAGCTCCTTGTACTTGCTGACGGCGTCTTCCCCGTCGACCGCCGTCGCGGCGACTTCGAAGCCTTCGGAGCCGAGGATCTGAGCCATCTGCTTGACGACGAAGAGCGAGTCGTCCACGACCAGGACACGGTACGGCGTGCCATCAGGCTTGTGCCCCACAGGCACCCGGCTGTTCATGATCTCCGACATCAGCAGTCTCCTCATCCCCCCGGGCTTCAGCGGCCCAGCCACTTGTTCATGATCATCAACGCCATGAGCAGGTGAAGGCTAGTCAGTCCCGGCAGGTTCCGTCGACCCGCCGACGCCTCCGGCTGCACTCCTTCCGCCCTTCCTCTCTGCCAACTTCCCCCCTCCACCGCCTTGCAGGAGTCCGTCGTGTTCGTGATCGCCAGAGCCCCGAGCCGCCCCCGCCCCGTCCTCCTCTCCACTTCGCTGTCCGGGACTGCTCTGTGTCTTCTTCTCGTCCGCCCTCGTCCGCCACCGGTACGGACTTCCTCCTTTATCTGATGCTCGGCGCCGCCGCGCTCGGCATGGGCGCCGGGTCGCTCGGCTGGCTGTTCGGGAACCTCGCCAACCTCGCTATCGGCTCCGGCGTCTGGGTGTCCTACGACCCCACCGCAGCCCTGACCCGTCCCGGGGATGTGTGGCCCGGTCTGCCGCAGGCCGTACTGGTCACCACGACCTGGGTGCTGCCCGGCCTCGCCCTGACCACCGCCACCGTGGTGGGGGCGCGGCTGTGGCTGCGGTGGCGCGGAGGCAAGGACGGCCTGGCCCGTGCCCGGGATCTCGCGTCGCTGTTGCCGAAGGAGAGCGCGGCGAAGGCGATCGGGCTCCGGCCGAGTCTGAAAGGCACGGCGCCGAAGGATGTGCCGCCGGACGACCGCGGGGTGCTGCTCGGCACGCTGAAGCCAGGTCGTCACGAGGTGCGTTCCTCGTGGGAGGACGTGCTGCTGGCAATCATGGCCCCACGTTCCGGGAAGACGTCCGGGCTGGCGATCCCGGCGATCCTGCGGGCCCCGGGCCCGGTGCTGCTGACGTCGAACAAGGCCGCGAACGACGCCTTCACCGCCACCGCCACCGCCCGCGCCGAGGTGGGAACGGTGTGGACGCTGGACCCCCAGCAGATCGCCCACGCTCCGAGGACGATGTGGTGGGACGTCCTCGCCGACGCCCACGATCTCGCCGGGGCACGGCGACTGGCCGGGCACTTCGTCACCGCCTCCGTCGACGAGTCGTCCGCAGGGGACTTTTGGTCGACGGCCGCCGCGAACACGCTGACCGCGCTGTTCCTGGCGGCGGCGAGCGACGGCCGTCCGATCACCGATGTGCTGGCCTGGCTCGCGTCGCCCGCGGACCGCACCCCGGTCGATCTGCTGCACGACGCGGGGCTGGACGCGGTCGCCGCGCAGCTCCAGGGCACCGTGGCCGGTGCCGTCGAGACCCGTGACGGCATCTATGAAACGGCCCGCCAGTACGCGAGCTGTCTCCTCGATCCGGAGATCGCGGCCTGGGTCACCCCGCCCCGCCGTACGGAGAAGATCGCCCAGTTCCGCCCCGAGGCGTTCGCCACCAGCAAGGACACGCTGTTCCTGCTGTCCAAGGACGGCGGCGGCTCCGCCTCCGCGATCATCGCCGCCGCAGCGGACGCGGTGATGCGCGCGGCGGTCATCCAGGCCGAGCGCGACGGCGGCCGGCTTAACGACCCGCTGCTGGCGATCCTCGACGAGGCCGCCAACGTCTGCAAGATCCAAGATCTTCCGGACCTCTACTCCCATTTGGGGTCCCGGGGCGTGATCGTCGTGACGATCCTCCAGTCGTACCGGCAGGGCGTACGAGTGTGGGGCGAGAGCGGGATGGACGCGCTCTGGTCCGCGGCGACGATCAAGCTGATCGGCTCCGGAATCGACGACGCCGACTTCGCCGACAAACTCTCCCGCCTCGTCGGCGACCACGACGTCCGCACGATGTCGGTCTCCACGAGTGAGTCGGGCAAGTCGACGTCGGTGTCGATGCGGCAGGAGCGGGTGCTGCCCGCCGACGCGATCCGCGCGCTCCCGAAGGGCTCGGCCTTGCTGCTGGCGACCGGCATCCGGCCCGCGCTCCTCGACCTGAAGCCCTGGTACAAGGAGCCGGACGCCACCCGCCACGGTGCCGCGTCCGCGGCGGCGACCGCCGCGATCACCGAGCGCGCGCTCGCCAAGACCCTCGGCCGCGACGAGATCTGGCCCGCCGCATGACCGCCACGTACGCCTCCCGCCGGCGCAGACGGACTCCCCGCGCCCGCCTCCCCGTTCCGCCTCGCACTTCCCGGAGTCCTCTGTGCCCTCCCCACCCTCTCTTTCCCAACTGCTTGGTGATGCGCCGGTCGTCCGCCGCAGCGGCGAGTGGTGGCTCACCACCGCCACCCTCTCAATCCGGCTCGACGACCCCGCGTTCACGGCCGGCCTGGACCGGTTCGCCGCCGACTTCGCCGACGCCCAGCAAGCCGTCGCCTCCCTCCGCTCCCGCCAGGGGCTGGCGTGAACCCCCTCGCCCACGCCGAACAGGCCGTGATCGGCGCCATCTTCCTCGACCCCGGCCAGCTCGACCGGCTCACGCCGTGGCTCCGGCCCGAGCACTTCTACCGGCCCGCCCACCAGGCCCTCTACGCCTCCACGCTGGCCCTGCGCGAGCGCGCCCACCCCGGGAGCACGGCGGTGGTGGGGGCGGTGCCGGTGTCCTGGGTCGCGGACGCGGTCACCGAGGCCGGCACCCGCACCCGGGGCGTCACCGCCTCATACGCGCACCAGCTCGTCACCGCCTGCCCGAACCCCGGGAACGCAGCGGTGTACGGGCGGATGGTGCTGGAGGGCGCCATCCACCGCACCGTCGCCGAGCACGCCGTCCGCCTCCACCAGGCCGCCCGCGCCGACACCGTCCGCGGCAGCGCCGAGGAAACCCTCGTACGCGCCGACGCCCTCGCCGGGACGCTGGCCGATCTCGCCCGCCGCTGGGGCACCGACGCCCGACCCGTCCCACCACCGGCCAGCCCCCAACCGGCACCCCGGACCACCGTGGTGACGGACGGGGATCTCCACGCGGATGAGGAGTTCCTCCTCGCCTGCCTGGCGGCCCGCCCGGACCAGTTCGGCACGGTGGTCGGCTGGCTGCGACCGGAGGACTTCGCCGACCCGGGGCACCAGCACCTCTACCGGGCGCTCGGGGCCCTGAACCACCGGGGCGAGCCGGTCGATCAGCTCACGGTGCTGTGGGAGGTCCAGCGGCGCGGTGCCCTCAACGGCCACATCCTCGACACCGAGCGGGTCGTGCACCTGCTCGACCCTCTGGCGGTCGCCGGGGCGGCCGACTTCTTCGGCGAGCGGGTCGTCGGGGCGGCCCTGGTGCGTACGGCGGCCGAGTCCGCCCAGCAGGTCCGGGCGCTGGCCGAGGACGCCGCTGTTCCCGCCGGGCGGCTGATCGGTCACGCCCTGCACGCCCTCGGCCCGCTGGACGAGGTCCGCCGCCGTTGGCACACCGCCCGCACCGGACCCGCGCCCGAGGAGAAGTCGTACACCCGAAATGGGCGTCGCCGGAACGGGCAGAGGCCGCCCGCGCTCGCAGCCGACCCCGCCGTGCCGCCCCGCCGCCCCCGGCCGCCGCTGCCCTACCCCCTGTTCCTTCCCGTACGTCCCGACGGAGCCCCGCATGAACGAGCACACCGGCCGCGCCACGATGGAGAAGGAGGAGCTGTACGCCGTGGCTGCCGAGGTCGATGAACTCCGCGAGGAGATCACCGTGCCCTCCTCTCCGGCCGAGCTGCCCGGTCTCGTAACCGCCTCCCGCCGCCTCACCGAGCTGACCGGCCTGGTCACCACCCTGGCCGACGAGGTCCAGTCCCGCGCCGACGACGATACGGCCGGGCTCGACCTCGGGCCCGTCATCCACGCCTACACCGCCGCCTCCGTCCACGCGGGCCAGGCACTGGCGAACTACACCGAGGCGTACCACCAGCTCGGTACCCTCCGCCGCCATGCCCTGGCTCCGGACAGCGGGGACCTGAGCGACACCCGGGAAGCCGCGTTCCGGATGGCGCAGTGGCGGCTGGAGCTGACCCGGGACGGTCTCGGCGCGGTCAGCCGGAGCCTGCGGGAGTCCTCCGACCGGATCGACAGCACACCGCCCCGGATCCTCGCCGCGCTCAGCCGCTCGGCCCGTCCGGCGAACTCGATCTACCGCCCGCCCGCGTTCGACCTCGCCAAAGCTCCGGTGTCCCGGCTCGCCTACACCCCGGAGCCGCGCCGTGGCCGCTGAACCGCCCGCGCCGGGCGGGCGGCTGATCGGGAGCCTGTGCTCCGGGTACGGCGGCCTCGACCTCGGGGTCCAGTCGGTCCTGGGCGGGCGGATGGCCTGGCACGCCGACACCGCCCCCGGGGCGTCGAGGATTCTGGCCCGGCACTGGCCCGGGGTGCCGAACCTGGGCGACATCTCGGTGGTGAGCTGGGCGGATGTCCAGGGGGTGTGTTTCCTGACGGCGGGTTTCCCCTGTCAAAGACGTCTCGGTCGCCGGTCGCCGGGCCGGGCTGTCCGCGGGCACCCGGTCCGGTCTGTGGCACCACGTCGCCCGCGCTATCGCCGTCCTCCGACCCTGTCTGGTGGTGATCGAGAATGTCCGGGGGCTCCTCACCTCCCCCGCCGCCCCCTCCTCTGGCGAGCTGGAACCCTGCCCGTGGTGTCTGGGAGACCACGCAGGTCAGCCTGCTGTGCGGGCACTCGGTGCCGTACTCGGATCCCTGGCCGACATCGGGTTCGATGCGCGCTGGCGCGTGCTTCGCGCCTCCGACGTCGGCGGGCCACATCGGCGTGAGCGGGTCTTCCTCACTGCCTGGCCCCGCTCTGTTGAAGACGCCGACGAGCAACATCGGCACGAACGGGGGCAGCCAGCATCCGGCGAAGAGGAAGGCAGGCGGGCACGGTCCGAACCTCGCGGACGAGGTGGAGTGGCTGCTGCCGACCCCGAAGGCGTCGGACGGGATCAAGGGGTCGCCCAATCAGCGTCATGGCAACGGCGATTTGACGCTGCCGTCGGCGGCGGCGCGGCTGCTGCCGACTCCGCGGGCCACGGACACGGGCACCCCGGGGCGCCGTGCGGGCAAGGGGTTCCGGCCCCCGCTGTCGGCGGTGGTCCTGCCGCTGTTCACCACGGAACCGGCGACGGGGGCGACCCCGTCGGAGCGTGGGGGCCCTACGCCGCAGCCGTCGCCCGGTGGGAGAACGTCACCCGCCCGGCGCCGGAGCCGACCGATGGCGCGGGCCGTCTGAGCCCGCGGTTCGTGGAGTGGATGCAGGGCCTGCCGCCCGGCTGGGTCACCGACACCCCCGGCCTGGGACGCCCAGCCCAGCTCACCGCCCTCGGCAACGGCGTCGTCCCCCAGCAGGCCGCCCGCGCGGTCGAACTGCTCGCCCCGCCCCTGGGCCACTGCCCGCACCGGGCGGGGTGAGCACCCCTCTACCCCGGATCTCCCGGCCGGGCCAAACCGGGGTTCGTCCGGACCATCTGCAGCCCAACACCCGTCCGATCCGCGGAAACGAGGGCTGTCCATGTCTGTATCCCCTGATGAGCCGGTGCGCGTCGCGGACCATGATCTCGGCGATCTGGTCTCCACCGTGCACCGGCTGATGGCCGAGACCCAGCGGCACGGTGAGACCATCGCCCGCCTCGCAGAAGGTCCCGGCGACGAAGTCGACGCCGAGAGTCCTGGCATCTCCGGGTCCGCCGCCGGGGACGGCGCCCCAGCCGAGCCGGAGGGCCCGTCGTCGATCTTCATTCTGGCGCTGGCCGGGCAGGCGTACGAGGACGAACTCGCCGCGCTCGGCACGTGGGTGGAGCGGCTGCTGGTGCCGGTCTACGGCCGGGAGATCACCACCGGCCGACCGTGGTGCTTCCAGTGGCGGGAGCATCCCGAGGCCATCGCCCGGCTTCACGGGCTGTGGCTGGCGTGGCAGCAGCTCACCGACATCGAGGCCGGTCCGGTCGGTCCGGCGACCTGGCACCGCGACCACCTCGATACGACGTTGCTCCAGCTCCGTGCCCCGGACGGCCCGTTCGGCGCGTGCACCACCAGCGCGGCCCGGCCGAGTCACCGGCTGCTGCCCGCGCCCGGTGCCGAGGGGGCTTGATCATGACCGAGCAGTTCTCCTCCTGGCTGGATGACCGGCCCGATCTCTTCGCCTCCCCGGATTACCGGCTCGACGGCTTCACCGCCGCCACCGAGGAGATCGAGGACTACTTCCACCGCGCGACGCTCGACGACAGCTCATTCGTGCTTCTGGCCGCCCACCACAGCGCCGACAGCCGCGACAGCTACCTCCTGTTCCACGACCCGACGTACATCTATGACGTCCCCGGCACCGCCTCCTACGTCGCCATGCACCTCACCCGGGACACCGAGCAGCACACCTACCGGTTTGCCGAGCAGAAGCACCCGCTCGTGCCGCTGGCGCAGCGGTGGCTGGTCCAGCGGGGGTGCCCGCCTACGGAGGTCGAGCTGTCGGGTGCGGGCGGGCCCCGTGCGGCGGATGCGGTGACGGTGCGGCTGGAGGAGCTGCTGCGGGCCAACACCGATGACCGGTACGAGGTTCTTGACCACCACACCGGCGAGGTGGGGGACTTCAGCGCAGGGATGGAGACCTGGGTCATGGTGCGTGACGCGCATCCCGACTCGGCGCAGTTCCCGTACCGGATCTTCCTCGAAGAGGTCGCGCCGAGCCTGACCACGTACACCGTGCGGGAGGCGGCCTTTCCTACGGCCGAGGCCGCCGACGACTGGGTCTGGGACAGGGACAGGGGCTGGCCGGCCGCCCCCGAGCCCGCCTCGGTACGGGCGGAGGCCGCCGTCGCCCGCTCTCCCCGTGCCCCGGGCCGCCTCGCCGTTCCGCCGAACCCGGTCACCGCGCCCAGCACCGGCATCTCCGCCGGGGTGGCCCGGACCGGCCGGGGGCGGTCGTGAAGTCCGCGCGGTACGCCTTCGCCGCGCACCCCGAGGCCCTGGAGGACCTGCGGAACGTCCCCGGGAACATCCGGGATCTGGCCCTGCTCGAACTCCAGCACCTCGTCCACGGCAACGAGCGCGGGGCTCGGATGCACCGGGAGCTGGCCGGCTGCCACAAGGTCTACGTCGACCCGCAGACCCGCTGGCGGATGGTGTTCCAGTTCCGCGACGCCCCGCCCTCCTCGCAGCACCGGCGGGAGATCTTCCTCGTCGCGGTCGGGGAGCGGTACGACAACACGGTCTACCGCACCGCCGCCGACCGCCTGCGCCGCGAGGCCGACGCCGGGGCACCGGACCAGCGCGCGGAGGCGGCACGCTCCCGCTCCCCCCAGATGCGAACGACCGGCACCCCGCTTGCACCCCCGGCCCCGGCCTCCGCGCCAACCCCGGCACCGGCCGCGCAGCGCCGGTGCCGGACCTGAACCCATCCCCCTCGTCTTTCTGGAGTTGTTGTGCACGGCACCCCGCCGCCCGGTCTCGGGACCCGTCTCGTCCGCGAGTCCCTCGGCGTCGACTCGGCCGCCGATCTCCTCGGCCGCCATCCCTTCCTCAGCCCGTACGGGCAGTTGACCGCGCTGATCGCGGACGCCACCTTCAAGGTCGACGACCTCGATCAGAAGGTCCACGAGCGCACCGCCTACATCGCCCGGGAGCTGGACTCCGTCCGCGGCGGGCAGAGCGCCGCCGTCCTCGGCTCCGCGAGCACCGAGATAGCGCTGCTCAGTGCCCGGCGGGACCAGAGCGCCGAGCATCTGCGGACCATGGCCGGCGCCTACAAGCGCTCCCTCGCCAACGACACCGCCGTCCCGGCCCCAGTGCACGGACTCGCCTCGCGGGCGGAGGCCGCCGTCTCCCGCACCCCCGGGAGCCCGGCCTCCGCCGTGGCCCCGGTGCCGCCGATCACCGGCCTGCCCACCACCGCCGTCCCGGCCCGCCGACCCCGCTGACCCCGGAGGAGCCCCGTGCCCACCCTTCGCGCTGCCCTCACCGGGCGGACCGAGTCCGTCGACCACGCCCTCGTCACCCTCTCGCCCCGCTGGACCACCTGGACCCTGCAGACCCTCCGTCGGCACGAGACCATGCGCCCGGCGGAGATCGGCGCGGCCATGCCGTGGAACAGCTACCCGACCACGATCCAGGTCCTCAACCGCATGTACGCCCAAGGGCTCGTGGACCGCCACGGCCACGGGACCTACGGGGTCACGGCGGTCGGGCGCGCGGCCGAGCCGGTCCACCGTGCCCTCGCCGACTGGCACCGGGCCCACTTCACTCCGGCCACTGCGGACGCGGAACGGGCCGAGGAGACCCTCGCCCGGCTGCGGCCCGTCGGAACGACCGCCACGCTCGGCGCGCTGGACCGGCACGGACCGCTCCGGTACCCCGAGGTCGTCGAGACGACCGGGCTGCAGCCCAGTTCGGCCCACCAGCGCCTCGCACGCATGGAGCGGGACGGTCTCATCGTCCGGGACTCCCCACGGAAGGGCGCCCGGTACGAGCTGAGCCCGGCGGCCGAGCAGCTCGGCGACGCGTACGCGGCCCTGGCCTCCTGGAACCCCAGCGCCACCACGATGTCGGCGGCTCCGACACTGCCGGTCCTCGTCCGCCCGCAGACCATCAGCAACGAATGGGCGGCGGTCGCCGTCCAGCGCGCGCCTGCCGCAGCGGCGGTCCCGGGGTTGTTCTCGCATCCGCCCGCGGCTCAGCCGCTGGTGCCCGCCGCCGTCACCGCGGTCTCCCGCCCGCACCTCACCCGCTGACCACCCGAACCGCGAGGAACGGAGCCATCCGCCATGCCCGCTGCTGAAGAGATCGACGGGGACGTCTTCGTCTCCCCGGTGTACCTCGCCGGCTCCACCTTCACCGGGGACCCGGCCCTGGTGCCCCTGCTGGAGGCGGGGTTCAACCGCCTGGACGACGACCTCGGCAACATCTACCTGTCCTCGCAGGACCAGCGGATCAAGGTGGGGTGGCTGCCGGAGGGCGAGGATGACGCGCTGTGGCGGATCACCGGCCACCAGCAGCCGTTCGCCCCGCCCCGGTGGCTGGCCACCTTCGACCACTCCACCCCCGTCGAGGTCGTCGCCGCGTTCACCACCGCCCTCGCCGGGGACCACGCCCGAGGAGCTGGCACAGCCGTCCAGAACCACACGCTCGCCTCGAAGGTCGCGGCCTTCCGCCCACTGCTCGATGCGGGGTGGCGTACGAACGACGGGCCTTACCTGAGCACAAGCCAGCCGCCCGACCGGCTCGCCCTGGTCAGCTACGTCCACGGTCGGCTGGACCACCAGGACGAGATCAACGATCTCCGGTCCCGGTGGACGATGGGCGGCGGCGCAGCCGGGTACTCGTCCGAGTGGCTCGGCACCTTCACCACCCACACCCCGGTCCACCTGATCGCGGCCACCACCGCCCGGCTCGCCGACCCCGCTCCCGTCGCCCGCTACAAGGACTACTTCCCCGCACGCAACCGGTCCGCCTCCCGCATCACTCCCGTCAAGCCGCCCGTGCCCAGCCCGCTCGATATCTCCCGTGCGGCAGCCGCCCGCTCCCGTTCCACCACCGCCCGCACGGTGATCCCCGCCCCGGCCACGGTGTGGCGGACCACGACCCCAGCCCCGGCCGCCGCCCCGGCCCGGCACCGCTGAACCGAGCCCATGGAAACTCCTCCAACCGGCGGCCCGCCGACCCCGTATCAGCCCGTGGCGTGGGCGACCGACCCCGAGCTGACCGGCCGCCTGCGCCGCGCGACCCAGACCCTCCTGGACTCCCTGCCCACCGTCATCGATGCCGGGGAACCCTTCTCCACCGCACTCCACGGCGGTGCCGAGCACGTCTGCGACGCGGCCGAACTCGACTACTCCTGGGCCCCGATGGTCGAGGCCGAAGCCGTCCGTGCCGTGACCAATGCCTTCGGCAACCCGGATCAGGCCCTGTTCGTCTCCGGCCTGTCCCGGATCGTCCAGCACATCGACGCCCTGCCCCTGGACGAGCAGCAGCGGCTCGTCCAGCGGGCGGCCGACCGCTACACCGGCGGCCCCGTCTGGCTCCTGCCCCGCAGTACTGCGGCCAGGGCCGTCTCCCCGGCCCTGGGCGCGGCACCACCTCGGCGGGAGAGCAGGCCCGATGTCGTCCCGGACCGGTCCAACGTCCTCCCGTTCAACCCCCGTACCCCGAACCCGCCGCGCACGCCCGGTCGCTGACCGGCAGCCGCCCCCACTGAAGGAGCCCCGTCCCTCATGTCCCAGCCCACGGCCCTGGCCTCCGCCGACGCCATCATCGAGGCCGCCTGGCAGCGGCCCGTCGACACCCTCCAGACTCTTCGGCGCGAAGGCCACACCACCGATCCCGCTCTGCTCACCGTGCTGCGGATACGGCAGAGCATCGTCTTCGCCGACTCCGAGATCAGCGGTAATCAGGAGCGGGTCCACCACCTCACCCGCCCAGGCCACGTCCCCGTCCTCCACGAACTGGACGCCATCACCTCCGCCGCCACCCAGCTCCATATCGCCCACGCCGAGGCCAACGCCCGCGTCCGCGCCCTCTGCGCCGTGATCGACGCCCACCCCGAAGGCCATCTCACGGAAGCCTTGACACGCGAACTGGCCCGTACCGGTGAGCCGCGCGCCGACGCCGCCCGCGCCCGCACCACCACCGGCTTCAACACCGCCCCCGCAGCCCCGGCGGTCACGGTGGACCAAGGACCGGTACGGCACAGCGACCCGGCGGCCGTCCCCCGGGCCGGACGGCGCTAGGACTCCCTGGGCTTGCCCTCTGACCGTACGAGATCGGCGAGTTCGTCCACGGTGAGTTCGATCCGGCGGCCGTCCGCCATCCGGGCCCGCGCCCTCGACGCCGCCTCGGCGTCGTCGGCCAGTTCCGCGTACTCCCGGGCCTCGTCCCTGTTCACGCCCATCCCCTCCTTCTTCTTCTGTTCCTTCGTCGGTGCCGCTCGTGGACAGCGTCCGCGGGCGGCCCTTTCCTTCCCTCCGCCGGCCCCTGCGGGTGGGATTCGCCCACGGCAGACGCTCACCGGCCCGAACGGACTGGAACACCGCTTCGGACCCATGTTCAAGTACGGGTGTCGGGAAAAACCGCAGGTCAACGAAGGGATACCCGTACCGTGACGCACTTTGCCCTCGCTCTCCCCCGCCCCGCCAAGCTCAGCCCCATCCTCCCCTCCGCCGTACGACAGTGGCCGCTGGGCTGCGGCTGCGCGGGCCCGGTCCTGGCCATGCTCGACGCCCAGGGCTGGACCGTGATCACCGACCCGGACGCCAACGTCCACTGCACCAGCCCGGACGGCGGCCTGTACGTCGGGTTCCTCCCCGAAGCCCCCGCCGCCCACCACGGCGACCTCTGGCACATCCGCATGCTCAACCCGGACGGCGAACCGGTCTGGCAGCAGACCTTCCCCGACGGGGTTCCCGCCCTGGCCGTCGCCGGGTTCCTCGCCGCCCTCATCGCCACCCCCACCGCCCTGTGCGGCCACTGCTCCTGACCCTCTGTCCTCTCCCCGAAGGACTGCCCTGTGCCCCACAAGATCACCGTGAACGCGTACCACCCCGACGGCACTGTCTGCCCGCCCGATCACAAGTTCACCACCGGCAACAGACCCCTCGCCGAAGACTGCACCGGCCGGACCGTGTTCGTCGCCACCTGCGCCTGCGACACCTGGACCGGGACACCCTCCTCGACCAAGGGCTATGCCGCCGAAATGGGCCGCCGCCACCGCACCGCCACCCGCTGACCCCTCTGCCCGTCTTCCACACCCGGAGGTACCGCCCTGTCCCAGCCGCTGACCGTCGCCCAGCTCGTCCACCAGCTCCAGACCCTCAACCCCGCGCTCCCCGTCTTCCTCGCCGTCAACCCCGACTGGCCCTTCGCCCACGCCATCGGCCGGGTCATCGAGGGCACGAGCATGGACGGCCCCGCCGTCTACCTCGCCGAGAACGGCCAGGACCACTACCTCCCGCCCGACATCGCCACCGAACTGAACTGGACCGACGCATGACCCCGTCGTCCACCAGCCTCTTCCCCCTGCGCAAAGCCGCCCTGCGGCCCATGCCTTCCGGTGTGCGGGGAGCCCTCGTCCGCGAGGTCTCCCCATGCCCCGGCGACATCCTCCGCACCACCTGGCACCCCGCCCCCACCGGCCGTCACCACCGGCTCGGCCCCGGGGCCCTCCTCCTCACCTGGACCCGCACCTCCTCGGGCGGCGGTATGGACGTCACCGCCCACCTCGGTCTGGACACCATGGAGGTCACCCTCGCCACCTGGCCGAACCTCCACGGCGACTGGAGCCGAACCGTCCACCCCACCGTCTACGAAACCCTCGCACTCCACGCCGCGCTCCGCGTTGCCACCAAGGCTCTGCGCCCTGCCAGCCACCAGGCCAACGCCTGACCCTTATTCCACGACCACGGTGCGGGCCGTCCGGATTCACCGGACGGCCCGCACTGGCGTGCGCCCTGGGTCCTGGTTTCACGGAACGGACAGCAAAGGCAGACACATGCCATCAACAGGCCGGCGCTCCCGGGAATCAAGGGATATTCGAAGTTGGCTACCCCTCAACAGAGCACTATATTCACCACCTTGTCCAGTAAGTACGTAACGCCCGACCTTCTATACAGTGGCGGCAACAGGGGCCGTTCGGGCCCTGACCGTCCGCTTGCCTCCGGGAGGATGTTCCGTGGCCGTCACCAGCGCCGCCGTCTACGAAGACGAGTTCCGCCAAATGGAAGAGACCCTGCGCCGACTGCGCCAGGAGGCCAATGCCAAAGCAGTGTTCCTGATCGACACGAACGGCCAGAAGGTGGCTGCGGCGGGCGAGATCGAGCAGTTCGACACGACCTCGCTCGCCTCCCTGACAGCGGGCAACGTCGCGGCCACTGACGGTCTGGCCAAGCTGATCGGTGAACGTGAGTTCTCAGTGCTCTTCCACGAGGGGGAGCAGGACCACATCCACATCTCGATCGCGGCGAAGCGCGCCGTCCTGGTCGTTGTCTTCGACGACAGTTCCTCCCTGGGTCTGGTCCGGCTTCGGGTCAAGCGGAGCAACGGGGACCTGGAGCGGATCTTCGAAGCGTTCATGGAAAAGGCTTCCGCATCCGGGGAAGAGACCATCTTCCCCGAGATCACCGACGACGACCTCGACGCCCTCTTCGGCGAGTAGCTCTCGTGCTGGGCGCAGCACGGCGATGCCCAGCACGATGCCCGGCGGTCCAGGGCCGCCTGTGCCGCTGGGCCTCGGGCCGGGAGGGCTGGCTGCCCCGGGACAGCTCTGCGGTCCCGGGCGGCACAGCATCCGCAATGGGGTTCCGCACTGCCTATTCACTCCTGGCCTGGATTGGCAGCCCAAGGACGAGGCTGGGTCAGGTATATGCCGGTGAAGGTGCCGTCGTAGCCGGTGGCGCGGGCGGCGTCGTCCAGGCTCGGATACACCGGGCCCGTGCCGTCGCCGACCATCACCTCGAAGTCGGCGCGGGTGAGTTCGGACTCGTGCCACTGGTGTGCGCAGCGGCAGCGGATGTCGATGCGGTTGCCGTCACAGATGATCATCCAGTCGCGGCGGGCTCCGCAGTTCGGGCAGATGACGACGAGGCCGGTGATGAAGAGTTCTTCGGGGTGGTTGACGCTGCGCATGCGGATGCGGACGCCGTCGGGGCGGTACTCCTGCTGGAGCCGGAGGACCGGGTCGTCGCCGGAGGCCGACACCGGTGCGGGCTGTTGGGTGGTTCTGGGCTGCTGGTGGGTGTCGTCGTGGATCACGGTTCTCCTCGGGGGTCTCTTCTTCGAGCCATAGCAGTGGGGCTGGTGGGAGTCCAGGGGTTTGTGCTGGTCAGCGGCGGGCCCGCCGCTGCTCGGCCGGGGCCGGGCTGGTGCGGGCGGTGGTCTCGGCGAGCGTCGAGATGGGGGTGCGGGCCGGTGCCGGGCGGGTGGCCGGCTTCGGTGCCGTGGGGAGGCCCGTAGTGTGGCGGATGCGCCAGATGAGGACGTCGGTGACGTTGTCGGCGGTGTCGAGTTCGCGCTGCCCGACCACGATCTTCAGGAGGGCCGTCGGGTCGTGGCCGGCCTGCTGGGCCTGGTCGAGGGTGGCGAGGAGGGCGTCCCAGCCCGGTTCGCCCCGGAGCCGGTCGGCCTGTTCCGGGAGGGCGTCCGCGACGGTGGCCGTGTGCCGGTGGCGTACGGGTTCGGGCAGCCGCTGACCGTGGTGACGCATCGCCCTCAGCGGCGGTGCGGCGGTGGTCTGGTAGGCGGTGCGGAGGTGCTGGGCGGTCTGGTGTGCGGCTGCTGCCTGTTGGGCGTGGCCGTGGGCGGAGTGCCAGCGGGCGGCTGCGAGGGTGACGAGGACGAGGGTGGACAGGACCATGGCGGTGGCGCCGCCGTCCTCGCCCCGTCCGAGCGCGTCCCCGGCACGGAGGACTCCACGGGCGGCCGTGCGCAGAGCGCGGTGATCGGCGCGGGCGGCACGTTCGTGCGTACGGGTCGCCCGCTCGAAGGCACGGGCAGCCTGGGACAACTCCCGCCGGGTAGTGGCCGGGGCGGTCAGGGCGAGCGCGTCGAGGAGTTCCCCCGTGCCGACGAGCTGCGCGACCGCCGTACCGTCGTCGTCCTGGTCGAGGGCGGTGGCGGCCCGTACGGCAGGGGTGACGGCGTCGCGGCGAGCGGCGGCCGGGCGCGGCCGGGAACCCTCCTCGGGATCGAGGGCTCCGGTTTCCAGGCGTTGGCGGATCTTGGGGAGGGAGAGGTCGGGGGCGAGTTTGGAGCCGGAGAACCAGACCGGCTCGCCCGCCCGGTTGCGGTCGCCGGGGAGGGCGACCTTGTAGCCGAGGACGTCCCCGGACGGGGCGATTCGCCGTTCGACGCGGAGGCCGGCAGCGGCGAGCCGGGCGAAGAACTCGCCTTCGTCCACGGCTCCGGCCAGTGCCTGGCGGACGGCTTCGCGGAGCGTCTCGCGTGGCGGCTCCGTACGTCCGACGCGTTCGGCCTTGGAGCGCTCGGCGCTGGTGGGCCGCTGGGCGGCGGTGCGGTCGCCCGGGTTGAGCTGCTGGAGCCCCCACTCCTTCTCGATCTTCCGGCACTCTGCCTGGGCACGGGCGCTGTCGTTGTGACGGCGGGGGCTGCGACCGTCCTGCCGCTTGAGGGTGGCGACGATGTGGATGTGATCGTCGGCGTGGCGGACGGCGATCCATCGGCACGCCCGGTCGTCGCCCTCGGGCGCGATGCCGGTCGCGTGGACGATTCGGCGGGCGACCTCGCCCCACTCGGCCTCGGTCAGGAGCCGGTCGCCGGGGGCGGTGCGGACGGGGCAGTGCCAGACGTGCCGCTTGGGCCGTCGGCCGACGGGCAGGGCGAGGAGGGGGAGGTCGAGCCGGTCGGTCAGCTCCCTGAGCGTGACCGCCGGGTCCCGGCCCGGGTCCGGGGCTAGACCGGGTTGCCAGGCAGCGACGATGTGGGGGTCGGTGTGTTCGTCGCGGCGGCCTGGGCCGTAGAGGTAGGCGAGGAGCCCGTACGTGCGGCTGCCGGTGGAGATGTCCGGGACCACGGTCAGCGCCTCTGGGCGATCTCGACCGTGGCGGCCTCGACCCGGACCGCCGCCCGCTGGACGCGGCCGACCGTCTGGTCGACCGCGTCGCTGTGACCGCCGGAGTTCAGCACCCTCGCCACCTGATTGAGGTTGTTCCCGGCGCGGGCGAGCTGCGCGGTGGCGGTCATCAGCTCCTCGACCAGGGCCCGCTGGTCGGTCAGCCAGAGCCGTGCGTCGCCATGGGTACGGGCGACGGCCACGGCCGCGTCGGCGAGGAACCCGGCCGTGGTCAACCCGACCGACTTGGCTGCGTGCTGGACGGTGGCGAGTTCGTCGGCGGTGAGGCGGACGCTGCGGACGTGGTCGCGCTGGACGGTCTGGCGCAGGCGCGGACGCTGACGACGTACGGACGACAGCTCGGCTTCTCCTCCTGGCTGCGGTCCGCCCCCGGTCCCAGCCTCACCTCCTCCCGGCACCCCCTGGTGCCGGGAGGGTTCCCCCTCCCCGTTCGGGGTGGGGGCAAGCGCGTCCGAAACTCCTCCGCTGCCCGTGGCTGCGGAGGAGTTTCGGACGATATAGCTTGCTCGGCCTCGTGCCGGGCAGTCGCCTCCCTCCACCACGGTGGCGGGGTCGGCCGGTTCGGGTCGGGTCATCGGGGGGCCTCCGGGGCGGTTCGCCGGAGTTCCAGGAGGATCTCGGCGGCGTAGTCGAGGGCGAGGGCCGGGTGGTGCAGGGTCCACGGCCGGCTGTCGGCGGTGCGGCGGACGGTCCAGGACCCGTCCGGGCCGCGTTCGGCGTGATGGAGGTGTCCGCGGGTGAGCAGAGTGGTGATCCAGGCGTCGGCTTCGGCAGGGGTGACCGGGATGGTGCGCACGAAGGTCTCCGATACGAGCAGCAGGGGCCGCCACCGGTGGGCGGTGTCCGGGGCGGGGTGACCGGGCCGGTCGGTCTCCGGGCCGGTCACCCCGTGGGGCGGTCGGTCAGCCGGTCAGAGTGACCTGGGCCGGTCGGTCCTCGGTACGGAGCTGGGTGACCAGGGCGGTCAGCCGGTCGTTGGCGAGCGGGATGCCCTGGCCCCGGATCGCGTCCGCGACGACCTGGCGGGTGACCCGGTTCGCCCGGGTGACCGCCACGCGGGCGATCGGGAGGAGTTCGTCCTCGTCCTCCGGACCGGCCGGTGCGGTGGGTGGGGTGTCCGTGGTGGGTCTGCTGTCCGGGTCACCGGATGGTGCGGCCCCGGCGCGGCCGGTGTCCTCGGGCTCCGGGTCGGGGAGGGTGACCGGCTGACCGGGCCGGTCGGCCGGAGCGTCCGGGGTGACCGGGCGGGTGTCCGGGGCGGAGGGGGCGGGTGCGGTCAGTTCGGCCACCGGGTGTCCGGCGGTCACCGAGGCCGGTCGGTCAGTGTCCGGAGGCCCGGTCAGTTCCGGACGGCCCCGGTCGGCCGGGCCAGCCGGATTGGGCCGGTCAGTCTCCGGCACGTCGGTCAGTTCCGGTCGGTCGGTGGCGGGCCGGTCGGTGCGGACAACCCGGGTGTCCGGCTGTCCGGGGTGTCCGGGCCGGTCGGCCACCGTGGTGCCGGCGGGTTGGCGGGCGATGAGGATGTAGAGGTGGACGGCTCCGGCGAGGGCGAGCGGGGCGACCGTGGAGAGCACGCCGACCGTGAGGTCGCCGAGCTGGAGGCCACTCGCGGATGGCCCCTGCTGGTTGAGGCGCAGGGCGTGGAGGGCGTTGGCCCAGATGCTGACCGCCGAGGCGGTGCCGAAGAGCGTCCAGACGTAGACGCGGGAGGCGAGCGGTGCGGCGTGCAGGACGAGGAGTCCGCGGACGCCGTAGGCGATGAAGCCGTCGATGATCAGGGGGAAGAGGTAGGTGAGGGCACCCCGGATGTGGATGGAGGCGGCCATCTGCTGGAGCGCGTCGTAGGAGAGGGCGCAGGCGGCGGCGCCGAGGGTGACGACGGCGGCCTTGTCCCAGGCGGTCGTGGGTGCCGGTATCGGCGCGGGGGCGCTCACGCGGCCTTCCCGAGGTCGGTGCGGGCCGGGGCCTTCGTCGCGGTGATGGGTGCCGCCTTCGTAGTCCTGGGGGTCTTGGGCTTGGTGTTGCGGTTGCGGATCTCGCGGGCGGCGGTGCGGTAGAGCTTCTGGGCGTGCTCCTTGGTGATCTTCAGGAGGCGGGCGAGCCGGTCGGCCGGGATTCCGGCCTGGTAGGCGTCGCGGGCGACCGCGCGGCGCTCGGCCCGGCTGAGGTGGACGTCGCCGCCGGCGAGGACGGCGTTGATCCGGCCGTAGTCGAGGCGCTGGGCCAGCTTGCTGTGGAGAGCGTCGCGTTCCTCCTCGGTGAGGCCGCCCCGGATGCCGTCGCGGTCGCCGTTCTCCAGCGCGGCGTCCAGGCAGGTGCGGCGGACCGGGCACCGGGCGCAGAGGGTCTTGGCGGCCCGGATCCGGTCGATCTCGTCGGGCTCGGGGAAGAACAGGTCGGGGTCGCCGCTGGGGCTGGTGTGGCAGGCGGCCTGGTTCTGCCAGGTCTGGTCGCCGAGGGTGCGCGGCCCGTCGACCGTGCTGGTGGTGCTGTGCATGGGGGTCTCCAGAGGATCCCGGGGCAGGGGTGTGCGCGGCCGGGGTCGGTGAAGGCAGGCCCGTGGCGGTTTGGGGCCCGGAAGGTGGTCGGCGGGGTCAGGCTGCGGCGACGGGGCGGCGGTGCCCGGCGGCGTGGGCGCGTCTGCGGTCGGGGCCGTCGAGGATGACCTTGTCGGCCATCTCGGCGAGGCGGGAGGCGACGCGGTCTCCGGTGTGGGCGCGCAGGTCGGCCATGCCGAGGTTGGTGGTGACCAGGGTCGGGAGCATCTCGTTGTAGCGGTGGTTGATCAGCCGCATCGTGATCTCCTCGGTCCACTCGCTGTACTTCGCCGCCCCGAGGTCGTCGATGACCAGCAGCGGGCAGCGGGCCAGGTCCCGCAGTTCGCGTTCGCCGTCATGCCCGGGGCGCGGGCGCAGATCGGCGTAGAGGTCGGCGGCCGTGGTCGCCTTCCAGCGCAGCCGGACCCCGGCGCCGATGAGGCTGCGGATCGCTCCGTAGGCGAGGTGGGTCTTGCCCGTGCCGGTGGTCCCGGCGATCAGCAGCGACCGGCCCTGCGCGATCCCCGGGGCGCCGCCCGGCCCCGGGCGTCCGGCCTCGGCGATGGTGCGTACCCAGGCGGCGACCGCCGGGTGGTCCGCCGTGGCCGCCCGGTAGCGGGCCGGGATGCGGGACTCGGCGGCCAGCAGGGCCGGGACCGGCTCCGGCCCGCCGTCCGGCGTCGCGGTGGGGTCGATGCCCCGGGTGGTGAGGATGTGGGCGAGGCGGCGGGCGAGGCCGCCGACGGGCTGGGGCTGGGCGAGGCGGTCGCGCATCACAGCTCCTCGGCGTAGGCGGCGGCAGGGTCGGCAGGGTTGGCCCAGGCCCGCTGACCGGGCAGGTTAGGCGGGTTTCCCGGCCGGTCCAAACGGGCGGCGGGGGTGGCGTTCATGGCCTCGTGGACCAGGCTCGGCAGGGTGCTGGGGTGCAGGGCCTTGACCCGGTGGCGGGCGAGCCCGGCGCGGACGTGGCCGGGGTCGATGCCCTCGGCAAGGAGCTTGGCGGTCTCCCGGCCGAGATGTCCGAGCACGCTGTTCGGGGGTGTGTGGGCGCAGGCGGCGGCGTACTCGTCGACGAGCTGCTTCGCCGAGGGGGTCTGGGGTGCGGGGGCGCTCGCGCCCCACAAAGTAGTTCCTAGGTCCCTGTTCCTAGGTCCTAGATCCGGACCGTGAGTCCTCACTGAGGGCTCACTGAGGGCTCCGTGAGCACTCAGTGAGGACTCACTGAGTGCCGTTTGAACTGCGGTTTTGTCATGTGTGGCGGATTGCGTGAGGGCTCCGTGAGGACTCACTGAGCCCTCAGTGAGTCCTCCGTGAGTGCTCACCGCGTCCTCCGTGAGCCCTCCGTGAGCCCTCACCGCAGGCTCCGGTACAGCCGTGGCCGCAGGTGGCGCGGCGGGGGTCTCGTGGTGGGGGCAGGGCGGGGTGCGGACCCCGGAGGGCCGGTTGATCCGCTGGTGCCTGCGGAAGGAGACGATGTGCGCGTAGCGGCGGTTCTCGCCGTCTTCGTGGACGGTGTAGCGGCAGACGAGGTGGTGTTCGGCGAGCTGGGTGAGGTCGTCTTCGACGCCGAGGGGGCCGTGTCCGGGGCGGTAGGACCAGAGGGCTCCGGCGAGGACGGCGGGCTGGTCTCGGAAGCGTCCGTGGTCGTCGGCTTCGGTGAGGAGGCCGAGGAAGGTCCGTTCGGCGGTGAGGGAGACCGCGGCGAGGGATTCGGAGCGGAAGGCTTCGGGCTTGATGGTGCGGATCCTCGGCATCGTCAGCGGCCCCCGGCGGTGGCGTACGCCTCGGCGGCGGGGCGGAGGGTTCCGGTGGTGAGGTCGAGGTCGTGGGCTTCGCCGGTCCAGTCGACCGTGGGGTGGGCGCGGATGATCCAGCGGGCGGCGGTCAGCGCCTTCGCCCGGGTGACCGGGAGCTGGTGGCCATGGGCGTCGTATGCGCGCAGGTGGGGGCTGGGCCAGACCTGGGCGGGGTCGCGCTGGGAGACCCGGGCGGTGGCGGCTTGGGGGATCATCGCGGCGACGGCGCGGGCGAGCCGCCGGCTGCGGTCGGCGGGGTCTGCGGCGGGCGGGGTTATGCGGGCCCTTCCGCTGTGGTGCGCGGGCATGTAAGAATTCCCTACTTGTAGGTGGAGCAGGTCGGCCGTTCTCGTCGAAAAGGCCAGCCGACCCGCTTCAGTTATGGGCATCCTTCGGGGTGTCGGATCGGCGCTCGGGAGCGGCTAACTCCCGGGCGCCGTTTCCTTTACCCGCCGCGCGGTGGCAGGTCGTTCATCCTCTCCCCCTCCTTCTTCTGGTTCCGTCCGGTCTTCGTTGCCGGGACCAACAACATATGCATGACGCGTCCAACACTCCAGCGCACAAAGGGTGTTCGGGGACATCGACACCAACACGACATCTACGCCCGGAAAGTGCACCGGAGGGCTCCCCGACCATGCCGGGCCCGGCGCATCGGGGATTCCCGGCGGCATTGCCCGCCGCACGATGCGGGACCGGCCCGGATTACCCCGCCGTGAGCTTTCAGCGGAAAGGTCCTGACGGCGGACCGGTGCACGAGGAGGTGTCGGGCGGGGGCGGGGCCGGCGGTCGCGCCCAGGGTGCGGTGCCTCGCCTCATCTCTTCCGCCCTCCCCGGTCCGCCGAATGCCCCGCTGATCACGGGGCCCTTTGGTTTTAAACCGGGCGTCATCCCCTCGTCAACGCCCCGTAAACCACGGACGGAACCGCCGCCGGGCAAATCCGGGAGCCGATCCGGGAATCAGTCGGCGACGCCAATTCCCTTGACCAGTGGATGGTTTACACGCGTAGCGTGAAACCGGATTACAAGATCGCCAATTCGCGGGGGCCGCTCACCCCGGCGGGCGTGCACAGAAAAATGGGCGTGCCCAAAAAAATGAGCACGCCCGGAAATAAGTCATACCAATGTCCGCTTCAGCCCGTAATCAACAAGATCGCCCATCAGGCCGGGCGGGAACATTGGTTCAATCCCGAACAACATCAGAGTCGGGGTCGCCCGTCAATTCCCCGGACGGCAATTCCATGATCGCTTTGCGCATCCTTTACTCTGGTTACCGACACGTAGGGCGGGGGCACCACAAGTGCTCCCGCCCTTTTCCGTGCGCCCGGCGCCTTCCGGGTCCGCATTCCCCCCACACCCTGGAGGAACCCCATGGCCGACAGCGCTGTCGCGCTCCGCACGGACACCGGCTCCGAGCCGCTGTCCCCCGGACAGCTCCTCGGGCACCCCGGCCTGCTGCGTGCCTGGCGCGCGGTCGCCGGGGAGAAGCTGGGACTGGGCGGGCCTCTGTCGCAGACGGACGTCGCGGAGGCCATCGGCCGCAGCCGGGGCTGGTACCAGAACCTGGAGAACGGCGCCCGCCCGAAGATGGACCGCGAGGTCCTCGACGCCCTTGCGAAGACCCTGCTCCTGGGCCGTGACGAGCACCAGGCCCTCGTGCTCGCCCTCCTCGACGGCGCGCTGACCACGATCCCGGACTCGTTCGGCAGCGCAGCGGTACGGCGGGACCTCCAGTTGATGCTGGACCAGCAGCTCCCGAACCCGGCGTATCTGACCGACCGGGTGTGGAACATCATCGGCTACAACGCCGCCATGGCCGCCCTGTGGCCCTGGGTCCGCGAGCCCGGCGCCAACCTCATCCGCTGGGCCATGCTGTCCCCCGAAGCGCGCTTCCAGTACGTCGACTGGAACCACCACGCCGCCGAGTACGTCAAGCTCCTCCGGTACGCGAGCACCCGCTACCCGCACGACGCCGACCTGTCGAAGCTGATCACCGACGTGAAGGCCGACCGGGTCTGCGGCCCGTTCTGGGACACCGACGTCGCCGCCGTCTCCGAGTCCCGCGACGGCCACCTGTTCAAGATGGCCCTGCCCTCGATGGATTACCAGCCCATCGAGGTCATCTCCCACGTCCTGTTCCCCGCGTCCCTGCCCGGCGCCCGCGCAGTAATCATCACCTGGGCCGGAACCGACGAGGACGCCCCCGGCTCCCCCGCCACCGTGACCGGGCAGCCGACCCGCCGCACCCCGGAACGCCCCTCCGTGCCCTGGCCCGGCCTGCCCTTCGCCTCCGAGCGCACCGCGGCGCCCCGCCTCACCGCCACCCCCACCGAGGCCGTCGAACTCGCCGGCCCCGGCGCCGTCCCCCTGCCGCTCCTCAGCGCCCTCCTCGGCGGGAACGACTGCCACCTCGTCCTGGCCCCGGAGACCGGTTCCGTGATCCACTCCACCCGCCACCCGGACGGCCAGTGGGACTTCTCCGAGACCTCCGCCGCCGACCTCCTCCACCAGCTCCCCGCCATCGCCCCGGCCAGCGACACTCGGGCCGAGTACAAGCGCCTCCTCTGGGCATCTCTCTCCACCGACCCCGCTGAGGCGTCTCACGCCTGTGATGCCCAGCTACGAGAGGCACAGGCCCGTGTGGAGATGCTGGCTGAGATGCGCCACGAACTGGCCGACTCGTGGGCTGCCCTTGTGCCGTTGACGTAAGCGGATGGCTGATCCCGGGCGACTCCTGAGGAACGGGGACCGGGGTCAGTCATCGAGCCTTCTCTGCTTCTCGGATCGTGTGAGCGCTCCTCCGTAGCGCGACGGTGAGCTGGGCAAAGAGTTCGTCGGGGATCGTCCCGGCTCCCAGGGCGCACGCGATCACGAGGTCCCGGCACCGCTTCTGCTGCACGTCGGTGGCGAGGGCAGTGAACATCGGGTGCGTGAGGTTCTCACGGGCTGCGTATCCGTCGTTCAACGCCGTCGCACGGCGATGCAGATGACCGACGAGGCAGCGCGCCCGGTGGGCATCGGCGTTCCCGGTGATGTCCAGGATCGTCAGGCCGAGGCGGGTGTTGAAGACGACCGTACCCGGTTCGGGTTCCAACCGTTCGTACATGTCCGACAGGATGGAGGTAGGACGGTCGGCCGGCAGACCGCTTCCTCTGCGGCATATCGCCGTGAGGCACACGGCCACTGCCTGCTCCCAGGGCTCGCCGGGTGCGGAGTCGTGAAGGAGGCCGACCGCCTCGGCAGTTCGGCCTGCGGTGAGCGCGGCGAGGACGGCGACTTGCCGCCCGTCGAGCAGCCGCTGTCCCACACCGCGGTGGCTCTCGATGTGGGTGAGGGCTTCGTTCCACCGGCCCTGGCTGGTGAGTGCTCGTGTTCCGTCGGCGAGGAGGACCGTCCACAGCCAGGTCCGGACTTGGCGTCGGTCCTCGGTCGTCGCGGTGAGGTGTGCCGGGACGGTGATGCTGTCGAGCTGCACCGCCGTGCCCGTGGTGACGGCCTCGTACAGGGTGCGGAGATATTGCCGAGCGGTGTCTCCCTTCCCGGCACGGGCGTGGAGGCGAGCGAGATTGACGACCGGTTCGAGTGCCCGGATGGCGCTCTGGCCGGGGAGGGGGCAGGCCCGGAGGTAGGCGTGGGCGTGCTGGTGGCACAGTTCCCGGGCCAGGCTGGGGAGGCCCAGGTCGGAGGCGATCAGGGCGGACTGGTTGTAGACGGCTGAGGCCCGCACCGGATCGGCCTGTTGTACCGCTGTCTCGGAGAGGTCGAGCAGTCCGTGCACACGTTCGGCGAGCGGCAGGCAGGCGGGACGGGGCCGGGCAACGAGGGGGAAGCGCCGGGCGATGGGGTCGTTCGGGTCCATGGGTCCCTTCTCTGCGAGCGGTCCGGTGTGGTCAGCGGCGCGTCCGGGCTGTACCGGAAGCGGTGGGGCCCGTTGCGGCGGGGTCGGGACCGAAGACGACGTCTTTGGCCGTGGCGGCGAGGGCGGCCTGTGTGTCGTAGGGCAGACCCAGGCGGTTCCACGCGAAGATCACGTGGTGCGCAAGGACGTCACGGAGTCCGCGATGGAGGGCTCCGGCAGCGGTGAGGCTGATCAGTTCGCGCCCCGTGGCGGTGTACGCGCGGGCCCATTCCGTGGTGCGGGCGAGGAGGCCGTGGTCGTGGGTCTGGTCGTCCGTGTCCACGGTGATCAGCCGGTGTACGGCGGCACGCTGCCGGGCGGTGCTCTGCTGGCCAGCGGGCGGGAGGCGGTGGGCGGCAACGCGGGCCCAGACGTCACCCTGCTCGTACCAGTCGAGGTCGGCCGCGCGCATCAGGGTGCTGCACAGCAGGAGGGATATCTCCCTCCGGTGCCCGCCTGCGGCTTCGTCGTCGCGGAGATGGGTGAGCAGACCTCGGCTGTCGTGGTGGAAGAAGCGGTGCGCCGTCTCCATGGCTTCGGCTCCGCCGAAGGCGTGGACTTCGGGTTCGTACACGATCGGGGTCCAGCCGGTGATGTGCCCGGCGGCGGCCAGAGCGTCCAGTTCCCGGCCGATCCGCAGGTGGGCACCGGTGGATGGGAGGTAGCGGAGTCGCCAGCACGGCCGTTTGCGGATGTGGAACCAGGTGGTGATCGCGCCTTCGTCCTCGGCGGCGAACAGCAGGGGCGCGAGGTGGGCCAGGGCAGTGTGCTCGGCACGGGTCCAGTCAGGGAAGGCGATGTTCACCTGGGGCCACGCGGGGGTGTCCAAGTCGTCTCCAGGGGTGTTCAGGACAGAGCGAGAAAGGCGTCCCAGTACGGGGCGGAGGCTTTTCCGGTGCCGACGGTGTGCAGGACGAGGGCCGCTCCGGCGACGCCGTCGAGGAGTTCGGAGTCGTGGTCGGACCGGTCCAGCGCGGTCATCAACCGGTCGGCGATCTGCGGCAGCTCGGCCGCGATGGCCGGGTTTCCGGTCTGGTCGGCCATACGCCATGCGGCGTGGAGCAGGCCGGCCGTTCCGTGGCAGAGCCCGATCTCGGGCACCAGGTCCAGTTGGGCCGGGTCGCGCAGGGCCGCGAGCATCGCGTTCTCGGCGGCGGTGACGCGTGCAGGTTCGCCCAGGGCGAGCCCGGCGAGCTGTTGGGCGCGGGCGGTGCCCGCAACGCCGTAGCACCAGGAGGGCCGGGGTCGGAGAGCCGGTTCGTTGTGCCCACCGGCCGCTTGACCGGCCGTGATGAACCCCGGCCACCAGGGTCCCGCCTCGTCGTCCTGCCGCCACCGGTCGGTCCAGGCGCAGATCCGGCCGACGGCGTCGGCCAGTCCGGGTACTTCGGCACCGCGCAGAAGGGCCAGGGACGTGACCGACAGGGTCGCGCCGATGCCGTGGGCCAGCCCGAAGTTCCCATGGCCCCTGGGGAAGTCCGGAGTCGGCTCACCGCTGGGAGAGACGTCGGTCCACCACGGAGGCAGTGGTCCGCGCCCGCTGAGGGGTTCGGTCAGGCGGACGAGGTAGCCGAGCGTGTCGGCGGTGATCTCGTGGCCCGGGTGGCGGGCGAGGTGGTGGGCGGCGAACCCGGTGAGTCCGCGGATGAGGTCGAACTCCTTCATCGCGGGCCGTTCACCCCGGTCGATACGGGCGTGGGCCTCGGCCAGACGGCGCCGGGTGAGCGTGATGGTGGCGTCGTCCAGCTTCTTGAGCGCGTTGCGGTAGCGGCCGGTCGAGCCTGCGGCGGTGTGCAGGAGGAAGGCGAGGGCCGGGGCACCGAGGTAGAGGCCGGCGTTGGGGGCGGCGGTCAGGTCGTCGGAGGCCGCCTGGGAGATCCAGGTGCGTGCGGTGTCCCAGTCGCCGTGTCCGGTGCGTGCCCGTATGACGTGGAGGAGGGCGATGCCCGCCGCGCCTCCGGCCAGGGACTGTGGCCACGCCCGTCCGCCGTCGGCCTCGGAGTCAGCGGGGCGCGGGTCGGCCAGCTCGGCTGCGATGGCGTCCGCGACTCCGAGGGCTTGCGGTATCGGTTTCACGAGCTGGTCCTTCCTCGGGCGGTCCAGCTCAGTGCGGCGGCGCGGGCTAGGTGCAGACACTGGCCCTCGGCGTCGAGATCGATCCCGGCGACGCGGGTGTGGTGCAGATGCAGCAGCTCGGCCAGCAGAACGTCCGCTTGAACCGTCCCTGCGGCATCGAGCACGGCCTTGTAATCGGCCAGGCTCTTGCGCCGCCGTGCCCAGGAGGCGGTGATCCGTTCGCCGCCGGGCTGCCGGGTCAGGACACCGTGGTCGTACGGGTTCCCCAGGGCGACGGCCTGCTCGTATACGTCGCGGGCGGGCGCGGGGCTGGTGGTGCGGGCGCGGTTGATCAGCCAGGTCATCGCGTCGTCGGGGTTCCCGATCAGGCCGGTCGTGAGGTCGAGCATGCTGGCGGCGGTCAGAGCCTGCGCTGGGGGTCCGCCGGCCATCGCGCTGGCCACGGTCTGCGCTACGGCGGCCTCGGAGTCGGCCGCGAAGAACCCTTCGGCCGCGTCGATCGCCGTCGGCCCGCCGAAGCGAGCGGTCTCGGGGAAGTCGGTGTCCCACCGCACCCGCGAGATCAGCCCGGCCCGGCGGAGTGCCCGGGTCCAGCCGCCGATCGCCGCCGGGGCGCCCACGGCGTGGTCGGCCGGTACGACGAGGCGGAGGCGCAGGTGCTCGTCGGGATCGCGGTAGGGCAGGAACCACCACCGGTTTGTGCCGCCGAGTTCCGCGAGCAGTTCGGGAAGGCGGCGCAGGATGCCGCCGTGGCGTTCGGGGCGGGCGTAGAGCTTGACGAGGAACCGGCCGTCGCAGCCGGGTAGATGACCGTATCCGTTCGCGGTTCCGGTCGCGCGGTCCAGCCACCATGGTGCCTTCTGTCCTGGGCCGGTCCGGGTGAGGGGGACGACCAGCTCGTGGGGGCGCCCGCCGATCCACCCCGTATCCGGGGCCGCGTCCGCGCGGAGCACGGCGGTGCCGGAGCGCTGCACCTGCGCGCGCAGCAGGACCCGGTGCGCGGGTTCGTCCAGGTCGAGGCGGAGGCGCTGGTCGCCGTCACCGGCGTAGGCCGTGCTCGGGGCGCCGACCTCCTCCCGCCACACGGCCAGGGAGGTGTCCCAACCCGGTTGGTCCGCCTCGCGGCCGGCGAGGTCGGCGGTCGTGAGTAGCCACCGTGCCGGGGAAAGGATGGTGCGCCCGTGGCGCACTGCGGGGAGGAACGGCAGCGTCGTCGCGGCGCCCCAGTCGAAGACCGCGCACGGGGTGCTCATCGCGTGGGTGGCTTCGGTGAGGAACCGGATCAGCGGATGGGTGCGGTGGACCGGCTCCACCGCGTTGAGGGTCACGAACTCCAGCGGGCGCCTCCGTGAGCGCGAGACGAGATAGAGGCGGTGGACGTCGGCGGTCACGGCTACGTCGTCCAGCGGAACCTGTTCGTCGTCGGGGCCGTGGTACTCGCCCCAGGTGAGGAGCGCGGGCATCACCGCCGGTACGCGGGCGACGTTCTCGGTGGCGGTGTGGAGCGGGGGCGCGGAGATCTGTACGGGCAGAGCGCCGTCGGGGGCGGTCGCTGCCGTCGCGTACGTCTTCGCCATCCGGTCGCGGTCGTCCGGGTCGAGGAGGTCGAGGAACCGTCCGGTCACGGTTCCGGCGGTACGGGACACTCCGGTGACCGCGAGTGTGAACTCTCCGTCCGCGAGGGCCTTGGTGCTGGGGGCGTTGACGCGGACGATCAGCTCCGTTGTCGGCTGGACACCGGTATCGGGGCCCGCCCCGTCGAGTTCGGCGATCATGGCGTCGTCCAGGATGATCTCGTGTTGTCGGCGCAGGGCCGCGTTCTGCGCGAGCGCCAGCAGTTTCCCGTCCCGTTCGCTCAGCGGGGTGTTGGCCGGGGCGGGCGGGCCGCCGAGGAACCCGGCCGGGTAGCCGAGGCCGGTGTCGCTGTCCACGGCGTCGAGGACCGGTACCAGGGCACGCGGGCCGTACCGTTCGAGGAAGCGTCCGTGCCAGCTCGACCAGGCGCGGCTGAGGAAGGGCTGCCGGGCCAGCCGTACGAGTGCCGTCGCGGCGCGGGCCGCTTCGTCGGCGACCGCGGGTGGGATCGTCGCTTCTCCGTCGATCCGCAGGTCGATCCCGAGCTTCGGCCCGGAGCCGGAGGCGGGCCCGGCCGGGTGCTCTCCGGTCCGGTGCTGGGCCAGCGTGTCGGCCAGAGCCCGCACTCGTGCGACGGTGGCGGTGGTCGTGGGCGCCCTCTCCGCTCCGGCGGCTTCAAGGGCGCCCAGGAGGTGGTTCAACGGGTTCGTCGTGGTGATCGGAGGGCGGAGGTTCGTGGTCAGGAACCGTTGGGCGGTCAGATCCGCCAGCAGCTTGCCGATGACCTCGGTCGGTGCCTGGGGGAAGTCGGCGGCCAGTTCGGAGAGAAGGTCCGCGACCCGGATGGGGCGGCGTGCCGCGTCCAGGGCGGACCGGACGGGCGGGGTGGCCCGGACCTGAACCCGGGCCGGTGCGCCGCCCGCGCTGCCGGGTCCCCGGTGGTCGAGCACCAGGTGGCCGTCTTTCTCGACCACCAGGGCATGGGCCTGAACCGTCAGCAGGGGCAGTAGGGCGCGGTCTGCTTCCAGGTGCTCGATCGCCTCGGCGAGCCATACGGCGTCGGGCCTGGCGACGACCCGGTGCCCGGTGCCAATGCGGACGCCCGCCGCGTCGGCTATCCGTACCGGCGCCACTCCCGCGAAGAAGCCGAACGGGGTGGCCCGGCTCGACGCCCGCAGTAGATACCGCAGAACGGCGAACGTCGCCTTCCGTACGGCGGCGGCGGGCAGTTTCTTCCCATCACGGATGCCCTGTACGCGGTGTGCCAGTGCCGGGCTGGCCTGCTCCAGTGCTTCCACGAAGCCGGGTATCCGAAGGGTTCGCTCCAGCCACGCCCGCCATGAACTGGTGTCTCCGTCCGGGTCCGGCCACGGCTGGGCGAGATCACCCGGGCCCCAGGTCCCAGCCCGCAGAAGCGATGCGTCGAGGTACTCGTACACCGGCAGCTCCCATCGTGGAGCGTGGTGCCCGACCGACTTCGGCCGGGCACCACGGTTCAGGGCTTCGGGCCTGCTACGGGCAGGTGGTCGAGCAGGCGGACTCGCACGTCACGCCGCAGCCGTCGTCGGTCATCCGGATGAGCCGGTCGGCCGACGGGCCGGACTCCACGATCGAGACATCCAGGTCCCAGTCCTCGAAGCTCCCTTCCTCACCCGCGCCCTGCGGATCCGGCGCTATCGCCGCGTCTTCGATCTGCTGAACGGACACAACAACCTCCCTGATAGTTGGGTGGTGCGAATGCCCCATGCCCCCGTGCCAAGGCCGCAGGAGCCGGGGAGCCTACGACCAGGAGAAGGCGACGGCGCCGAGCCGCTTCGCCACGACCCCCTGGGACGGTTCGGCCGTACCGGCGGGCAGCGGCCGGTACGCGATACTGGCCGCGCCGCGCCGCTGATGGTCCGACGCCCACCGACGCAGCAGTTCGACGTAGCGGGCCGCGACGGCTTCGGCGTCGGGGCCGTGGGCGAGGACGCCGCTCTCGAAGCCGCCGGTCTCCTCGTTCTGCCGCTTGGTGCGGTACGCGAAGCTGCCGCCGCTGACCAGCGCCGGCACTCCGCGCGTCACCGAGAGCGCGAGGAGTCCCTGATCGACCAGGTCCTTGCTGCCGTGGAGCATCACCATCTCCGGCGTGTTCGTCACCAGGAACAGCTCCAGCTCGTCCGGCAGATCGAAGGCGGCCCCGGACCACACCTCCAGTCGGGGCGAGCGCACGGCGGCGGCCAGCGCGTCGGTGTCGAAGTCCTGCTTCTGGTCGTCCACGCGCAGCGCGAGGCCGTCGGTGATGTGGACGAGCCGCTCGGTGTACGCGCTGGCCCCCTGCATGGGCACGAAGCCGCACAGGCGGTAGCTGTCGCTGACCAGCTCCGCTTCGGGACTGGCGGCACGGTCGAACGCGATCGACCGGGTGAGTCCGCGCATCCGGAGCGGGACGACGATCCGGCCCCGGTCGGAGAGCTGGTCCAGCCACGCCGACGGAATGTCCCAGGCCCCGGCGGTGACGATGATGCGGTCGAACGGCGCCAGCTCCGGCACCCCGGCGGCGGCGTCCGCCCGCACCACCTCGACCTGTTCGTACCCCGCCGCGTCCAGGCACTTCCGGGCCCGCTCGACGATCTCCGCGTCGATGTCCACCGAGATCGACGCGCCCTCCTTGCCGACGAGTTCGGCGATCAGCGCGGCGTTGTAGCCGCCCGAGCCGACCTCCAGGACCCGCATCCCGGGTTCGATCCCAGCCTGCTCCAGCATCACCGCCTGGATGTGGGTGGCCGACAGCGAGCTGAGCGCCGTGCCGTCCTCGTCCCGCTTGATCACCAGAGCCTGGTTGGCGGCGTACGCGGCCTCCAGCGGCTCACCGACGGCGAACAGATGCCGGGGCACCGCCGCCACCGCGTCGGCGACGGAATCGGAGGTGATCGCCCCAAGATTCCGCAGTTCACGCACCATCGCCGCCCGCAGCGAGGCCGCTTCCTCATCGATGTTCTTGTCTCGTACCGTAGTCACTTCGTCACCCTACCGATCGCGTTTCGTGGTCCTGTCCCATCACGGAAATCAACGAGATTCCCCCAGCAGACCGCCTGGAATCGGCCCGTTCCTGCGCGCGGAGTCGCCCGGAGCTGCACCCTGATCAGGACTGTTGGTGGCGGCGTCCAAGTACTGCTGAACAGGCAGATAGAGCCCGTCGGGGATGTAGTGGAAAACGTCGCGGAGCGGCACCCACCTGATGTCCGCGACCTCTTTCGGTGCGGCACGGTGCGCGGTGCCGGACTGGATCGCGCAGGCGAAGTAGACGATGCGAACGCCGGTCGCCGGGTGGGTTCGCTCCCTCAGTTGTTCCGTGACGGTGACGACGAGGCCGGTCTCCTCCTTCACCTCCCGTACGACGGCGTCCGCGGGGAACTCGCCCGGTTCGACCTTCCCGGCCGGGAACTGCCAGGTGAGCGAACCCTCGGACACGGCCCGTTTGACGAGCAGAAGGCGTCCGTTCTGGAGGATCACCCCGGCCGCCACCCTGATGGCCTGGTGGTTGTCGGGGGATGGTGGTGTCACCTTCTCCATGGCCTTCGCCTCACCCGGCGGCGAGGGCGCCGACCGGCTGCCGGTTGAGAATGTCGGCGAGCAGGTCGCCGTCGAGGGTGAGCCGGACGACGTGGTGGTCCGACATCAGCAGCGGTACGGGGATGACGTCCACGTCGGTCACGGCGGGCAGCAGCTCGGCGGTGACGTACACGCGGTCGACCCGGGCGTCGGGGCCGTGCGTGTCGCAGGCGTCCACCGTGGGGGCGAGGGCGTCGGCGGTTCCGTCCGGCCGGTCGGCGTGGTGCTGGGCGACGTCGTGGAGTCCGGCGGTGCGGAGGATTTCGTCCGGGCGGGTGTCCATGGACCGTCCCTGCGGGGTGAGGTGGGAGCGGTGGGCCCGGTGCGGCTCGTCGGCGATGTCGTCCAGGACCGGCAGCGGGGGTTCGTCCAGTCCACTGGGCTCCGGATAGCTGTTGGTGTCCCCGCCCAGCAGCGCGGGGATGCGTACGGTGTCGCAGTCCGGGGTGGTCCATCGCTTGTCGGCCCAGGTGGTCAGCCACTCGGTCTCGGCCATGCGGGCGGAGCTGGAGGCGTAGTTGAGGTGGAAGGAGCCGACGACCATGGGCAGGGCGTCGCGGCCGGCGGGCAGGTAGCGCATGGTGAGGGCGGTCGGCGGCAGGGTCCACAAGGGGCCGGTCTGCGGCCATTCCCGTACGGTGCGGAACGCGGTCTGGTCGGCGAAGACGGCGGTGCAGGAGCCGGGGCCGAGCCAGCCCCGCATGCCGAGGATCTCCTCCAGCTCGTACATGACCCCAGCGCCGTTCTCGTCCGCGCCGGGCATCTCCTGGCGGAGCACGAGCGCCGGGTTGTCCCTGGCGAGGAGTTCATGCGCCTTCCGGCGCAGGGCGGGGTCCTGCTTGCCGTTCCGTTCCAGGTTCCAGCAGTGTGCCGTGATCGTGGACATCCGGTTCCTTATCGGTTGCGGGTGTGGGTGGGTGCCGCCCCAGGGGTCCGGGACTGGTGTCAGCCGGGGCCCGGGGCGGCGGTTCAAGGGGGTACGGACGGGTTCCGTCAGCGCCGGGCCCGGTTGGTCTTGACCGCGATGCCGGCGTACGCCGGGGCGTCGAATGCGCGGGCGGGGTACGGGGTGAAGTGGCGGACGTTCGATCCATAGGCGGACCACTGGCTCACGGCCGAAAGCCCGGCGCCGAGGCGGGTGAAGCCGCCGAAGAAGGCGTCGATCTCGGTACGACTGCGCGGGCGTACCGGGATGCCGTGCCGCTCGTAGACGGAGACGACCTGAGGAACCTGGATGGGGTTGAGGTCGGAGGTGAGGTGGGTGACCGAGAGCGTGCTGCCCACCGGCAGCCAGTCCCTCAGCACGGTCATCGCATCCGCGACCGCGGCATCGTCCGTGTTCCACGGCAGCACGTCGTGCACCGTGACCGCGATTGGCCGCGTGAGGTCGAGCGCCCCGTGCAGCTCCGGCCGGGCGAGCAGTGCGCGCATGTCCATGAGGTCCGCCGCCACCACGGTCGTCCGGTGGGGTGGGCCGGGGTCGAGCCAGGACTTCGCGTGGGCCAGGACGCCGGGGTCGCGGTCGGCGTAGACGACGGGGCAGCCTTCCGGGACTAGGTGGTGGAGGTCGGGCCGGTTCGGCAGGCCGCAGCCGAGGTCGAGGAACTGCCGGGCGCCGAGGCGGAGCGCGGCTTCGGTGGCCACTTCGGTGAACCACCGGTTCGTCCGGGCGGCGAGCATCACCCAGGGCGCGACCATGTAGAGGTCGAGCGCCGCGTCGCGATCGCACTGGTACGTCTCGGCCCCGCCGAGCAGGACCTCGTACACCCGCGGTCCACGGGGGAAGGCGAAGTGCTCGGGCCCCAGCTCCTCCAGGCCCGCCGGGCAGGGCACCGTCGTCATGCCGCCACCCACACCATCTCCGGAGCCCTGTCCGGCGTCCCGCCGCCGGGTGGCGGTTCAGCCATTGGCGGCCAGCCCAGACGGCGCCGCAGGGCGGCCCACGCCTGCGCGTGCGGCGGGAGCCCGACCGCGGCCCGGCGATCGTCGAGCTGTCCGGGGTCCTCCACCAGTGCCGGCACCGGGCCGTCCGGCCCCATGCGGAACTGGGTGCCGTACCGCTGGCGGTCACCGGCGTTCACCGCGCACCGGTCGTGCAGGCGGGCCCACTGCTGGATGGTCGCCTCGCCCCGGGCGACCGCACCGCCCAGCAGCCCCAGCGCCAGGCGCTGAAAGTCCGCGAGCCCGTCGGCGCGCAGCGCGATCTCCCACGCGGCGGCCAGGGCCTCCTCGCCCACCAGGTCCCGGGTGGGCCATCCCCACTGCGCGACGACCCTCCGCAGCACCATGGCGTTCTCGTAGTCCTGGTGCCGGGCCCGCGCGGCCTCGACGGTCGGGACGCGGAGGCGAAGGAGCCGCTGGCTGTCCCGGCGGGCCAGCTCCACGCGGTGGACGAGGTCCTGGGCGATGTGCTGCCCGTCGGGCGGTGGGGTCATCGGTCGCCCCCGAACTCCAGGGCGTTCAGCAGACGACGGGCGGACTTGAGAGGGATGGGCCCGGTCGACACCACCGGCTCCCCTCCGCAGCGAAGGCAGTCGGAGAGGAAAAGCAGGTCGAGGAATCCGCCGCCCGTAGCCTCGCGGAACGCGCCCTGGAGCCGCGCGACGACCTTCTGCGCCTCGGGCCAGTCGTCAAGATCCCTGTCCGACCGGGGCGGTCGCGGGGGCGCTCCCAGGAGCTGGGCCAGCCGGTCCGCCGCCGCGACGGTGAGGTCGCCGAGCACGACCTCACCGTCCGCCAGACCGAGATCGGGAGCGTCCAGTCCATGGACTGCCAGCGCCCTCCGCAGCCGGTCGCGGGTCTCGTAAGCGCGCTTCATGCCCCTGCGCAACAGGTTCGTCAACTGGAGGACGGTGTCCGCATCGACGGTGCCCAGCTCGACCCGGCTCGCGGGATCGTGGGGGCTGGGATGGACCGAGAGGGGCAGCCCCACTTCCCGGCAAGCCGAGTTCAGGTCCCTGATCGCCCAAGGGAGAGACGTTGATATCGGGCGCGGTTGAGGGGCTAAGACGTTCACGCGGGTACTCCAGGTAGTGCCGGTTCGGGGAACGGAGGAATGCGCGAAGGCGCGGAGGAGGCCAGGGTTGCGAACCCGTCGGGCGACTTCGTCGGGGGCCGTGATCGTGCTGCTCAACGGCGGAGCACCGACGGCGCTTGTACGCGGAAGGCTCACGTCGCCCCCCGTCAGTCGTGTCGCCGACGATGTCCAGGAGGTCGCTGACGAGACAGGCCAGAAGCCGGGCGTACGGCTCGGTCGGCACGAACTTCGTCCCGCCGCCCTGGGCGTCGAGCCGGAACGCTGCACCGACGAGTTGACGAAGGAAGTCGTCCGGCCGGCCCTTCGCTCCGTGCAGTGCGTCGGTCACCAGCGGCCAGAGACATGTACGGAGAGTGCGGACGAGGTTCCGAGTCTCCTCTGGGGACAACGACTCGGCGCCCCAGCCGAGAACCCGTTCCAGAACATCGTCCACACCGTCTTCGATGAAGGACTTCCGCAGGCTGTCGCCCAGCCGTAGGAGCAGGTCCCGGGGTGCAGGCCGGGCGGGTTCGACCGGTCGTGTCTCGTCCATACCGTTTCGCACGGGCAGGGCACCGTCGTAGGTCGACACGGGTGCCACCCCGGGGGAGGGAGGGAGTAAAAGGTCGCGGGTCACTGCGCCCTCCTGGAAGTCTCCGGAAAAGCGAGTGAGCACCACTTCGTCCCTCCGCCGGCGCTCACTCCCCACGCCTTGGCCATGCTGGCGATCAGCGGGAGTCCACATCCGTTCTCACCGATCTCGTCGGCCTCGCCGAGCGAGGGGACCAGTTCGTCAAGTTGCTTGTGGAGACGTTGGGGCAGCTCTCGCATCATGGGACCGGTCACCCAGGGGCCCGCGCCCTTCACGGCTTCGAGAGTCGCCCGTGCCGCGCTGAAGGGGCCCGGCGGGTACATCCTGAGCGCCCCGAGCAGCCGCTGTAGAATTCCCTGGCCATGAGGCGACTGCCACTGCTTCACCTGCAGACGGCGCGGCTCGCGGCGGACCAGACCGTGATCGAGCCGCGTCATGCCGGCTCCCCCTGCCCGGCCTCGGCAATCCGGAGTTCGCACCAGGTACGGGTGCCGTCCTCGCTGGTCCCCCAGGCACTGGCCAGATACTCGATCAACACCATGCCCCGGCCGTGCTCGTCGTAGGAGTCGCCCCGCCTGCGGACACGCGGCCGGCTGTGGGACCCGTCGGCGACCTCGATACGCACGGTCGCCCCCGCATACGAGATCGAGAAGCCCACGGAGGAGCCGCTCCCGTTCTCGATGGCGTTGGTGACCAGCTCGCTGATGATCAGTTCGGCGCTGTCCACGGCCTGCCGCAAACCCCAACTGCGGAGGGCCGCACGTCCGATCCGGCGCATCTGCGAAACACGCCGCGCGTCGCCGGGGCGCATCTGCTCTCCGACTGCGGGGTGGTAGCACTCGAAATCGACGGCATGGCGTCCGGCTGGCAGACGGGGTCGCCGAGGGGCGGCAGCCGCTACGGCCGTCACCGTGCTCGCCTCATGAGGAACCTCCGGCTCGTCGACACTCCGATTCCCACCCGCACGGCACTCGGACGGCCACCGCTGGATGGCTCAGGCACAGGACCCCCTGCTGGTGGGCAGGCGGTACATCCCGTAGGCCGCCCTCTTCCGGGACAAGCCGGGATCAGTGCTCCCCTGGTCGTTGGGTTCGGGGTCCAGCGAAGCGCGCTGATCACCTGTGGTGAAGACTGCACCGGGGATGCACTCGGGCACGGGAGTGCACACAGGTTGCACGGCGAGGAGACAGCGATGGAGAGGGTGTATGGCGGATCGGTTCCTGGCTCAGCACGATCCCTCGAAGGCCGCCACTATGTGATCACTGGTGGTTCGCGTGGACTGGGAGCCACTGTCGTCCGGTCACTGCTCGGCGAGGGCGCCCGGGTGTCCGTGTGCGCCCGGCAAGCGGAGGGACTCGACGCGCTGAACGCCTCAGTCCAGCAGGACGGCCACCCTGCTCTGTTCACCCAGGCCCTGGACGTGGCCGAGCCGACGGCTCTGGAGGCGTTCATCGACGCCGCCGCAGCGGAGCACGGTGGGCTCCACGGCGCCGTGGCCTGCGCCGGCGGGGCCTCGGGCCGGGGTATCGGAGCGGCTTCGGCGGACGACTGGCGCAGGACCTGGGAGCTGAACGCGGGACACGCGGCCACCCTCGTCTCCAGCGCGGTGCCCCATCTTCGCGCTGCGGACGGCGGCTCCATCGTGGTGGTCTCGTCGATCTCCGGCTGGAAGCCCGGCCCCCAGGCCCAGTACGGCTCCGCCAAGGCAGCGCAGATCCATATGGTCGCCTCGCTGGCGCGTGAGCTGGGGCCGGACGGCATCCGGGTGAACGCGGTGTCCCCCGGCTCGATGCTCATCCCGGGCAAACGCTGGGACCGGATACGGCGGGAGGACCCCCCGGCCTACGAGCGGTTCCTGGACGAGTTCCCCGCGCGCTCCCTCGTCGCCCCGGAGGAGGTCGCGGAGGTGGTCACCTTCCTGCTGTCCGAGCGTTCCCGCGGTATCTCGGGGGCGAACATCCCGGTGGACCAGGCACAGAACGCCCCTACCGCTGACGGCTATTAACGGTCTGAACCATTCATGCAGGCAGCAGAGCAAGAAAGGTACCGAAAAAGTCGAGCGAAGAGTCGAGAAAGGTTGGGCAACGACCGAAGTTCAACCAGCGAATAGATGCCTGCCCCGCAGAGTCACGAGCAAGGGGATCCATTCAATCGGAATGCCCTATTCCGGTCCTTTGAGTGCGAATATTCCGCTGACCTCACCGACGAGTCGACGCACTTCAAGAGCCAACTTGAGGACCGGCGTTCTAATACTACCTGCAGCATACTCGGCCTCACATTTGGCAAGCAGTATCGGCCAAAGAAGTTCCGCTAGCCTGACCTTGTCTTCAGCCACTCGCAGCCGACCAAGGGGAACCTTGATGTCATAATTCCTGGCGCGAGCCTCCTGGAGCTGATCCCGAAGATCCTCTTCCCAATTCGACTCCTCAGCACGTGGATTCGATTGGTTAGTGGCAATTTTCGTAATGGCCGGAACTAGCTCATCATCTGAAAAGTTGGCAATCTCACACTTGTCGTCACCCCAAACGTGAACATGTACCAGCGCATCGAGCTCCCCTTGCCCAATATCAGCATCTTGATATCTCACTTCCTCCCGGATGGCCTCTTGCAGCTGCCGCCGCACTTTATCCCGCTTGGCTTGGGTTTCAAAATCATTCTCAGCATCCATAGCGATCACGAGCGCTGTCAGCGAGGCATCAAGCATCCACCGATCGTGAAGCCTGCGACCAATGCGTGGTGTGACACCATACCGCGCAATTAGATGTGCGTTAATCTTCGATCCCTTTGTCCGCTGCACTCGCACTTGCTGCGGCTGAGCGAGCCCAAATTCCGCCAAAATTCGCGGCACGTGGTTAAGCTCGGTTTCACCTTCGACTAGCAATATCACCTTCGGGTGGGGCGAAATACCCAGCTCAGCAAGCGCCCTCTCCAGGGTCTTCGCTTCCTCATAGCGAGGCGTCAATCGATCATGCTGTGGAGTCCACCATGACGCTCCCGTAAGATCCGGCAAGGGTTCGACAGCGCCACCTGCAGCAAGATCTTCATGTGCACGCAAGAGGACCTCCGCACCAACGCGTCGCCACATGGCCTCAAGCGGTTCCCCCCGCAATTTCGACCAACCCTTATAGCTGGCGTGACGCATAAGGGGCAACCATTTGACAAGCGGCTCACTATGGGCTTGCGCTAGCAGAGTATCCGCTTTCCCCTTCAGGCTGGACGGATCAACACCAGCACACCGAAGCGAATCACTCACGTTCAATACAGCCCTATACTGACGCAGACCATCTTCGTCTACACCCGTAGGCATCTTGATCTGACCAAGAATACCTGGCAGGTATCGCGTCGCCAAGGCCGCCAAGACAAGCGTCAAATTCCGTCGGCGCCTCCAGTTTGCATCACCAGAAGCGGGAACATGGCCCCGCTTGATGAAAGCGTAACGATTGAGGGCCATCTTTACGTCAAACAACTGCCAGGCCGAGTAGACGAAGCCATTCCACCAACTTCCATGCTCTTCAGTCGGCTGACGCCTGTAAGGCCAAGCTACCGAATACCCCTCATCGACTGGATCTCGGAGACGCCCATCAACCGCAGCTTCAGTAACCCAACCCCGAGGATTCATCTCATAAATGGGCTCGATAGCGATTCGACGACCTTCAGACGGCGTGTCACTTACACGATAGAGCGGCAGAAGCAAACGGTGACTGTGAAGCTGCTGAAGAATATCAAGTGAAAGCTTGTAGCCGCATTCTTTCGCCTTCTTGATAAACCCCTCAGCGGTTAGCAGGCCATCCTGAGTAAAGATGTACGGAATTCCGAGTAGAGCGAGAGATCCGCCAAGCGGCGGAACGGTACCTTGCGGCGCGTTCGTCACCATCACATCATAGAAGTCGCCAGCGAACGAGCCCGATCGAGAGACTTTCGCTTGGTGCGTCTACCGCGGCGGGTACCTCAGCAAGAAGACCATCAATGCAGGTGGACGCTGTCGCGCGAGAGAGACTTCGCGCCCCCTGCGGCCACAGTCGGTCGGTTTCGAAGCCGTCAGTGGTCACGGATTAGACAGCACACCGCAACCGCCCAGTTGGCCGCAGCCGACCCTGCTCATCGACGATCGCGCAGGTAGCCGGGCCCAAACGGCGCCAACCACTCAGGCGCTCACCCCGAGCACCGGCTTCGCTCTGCGCTCGAACTCGCGCACCGAGGGCTCCTGCCGGTGCGGGACAAGCCGCAGCCGGAAGTCCCGCAGGGCCTGGACGGAGCGCTCCGAGTGCACCCCTTCGAGGCCGTCCAAAGCCCGGGTGGCGGTTCCGAGCGCCTCGTCCAAGCTGCCCTGCTGGAGGCGGGCGGTAGCGAGCACGGATCTGCTGATCGCCTGCCGTCGGCGACGTTCCACGTTGGCGTCCACGGATGCCTCGGCGAGCCGTTCCGCCGACGCCGCCTCTCCGAGATCCCGGTGGCAGAGCGCGGCCTCGGCCTCCAGATAGTGGGCGTCGAGGAAGCGGACCCATACGGATTCCTGGGACGCGCCCCTGCTTTGGTCGAGGGCGTTGGTCGCCGCGTGCAGGGCCGTCGTGGCGGCCCTGCCGTCACCCAAGGACGCGTGCCCGCGGGCGGCCATGGCGTGCAGGCGCATCAGTCCGAGGGGGCTCCCGGCCGACTTGGCGGTGGCGAGGCCCGCTCGTGCCAGTGCCACGCCCTCCTGCGGGTGGCCGAGGCTGGTGCACAGGTGGGAGAGGCCGGCGAGGATCTGTCCGCCGAGTACACGGTCGCCGCCCTCACGGCACAGACGTAACGCCTGGGTCATGTGGCGCTGGGCGATGCCGTGGTCCGCCGAGTCGTACGAGCTCCAGCCCGCCATCGCCGCGAGCTTCGCCGCAGAGATGAAGAGCTGTTTACGCTGGTGGTGCGCGGTGCCTCGCTTCTGGAGCATCGGAACCACCTCGATGGTGAGGTAGTTGACGATGCTGGTGTGGACCCCGACCCCGCCGTACGTGTTGTCCATCTGGTCGAACATCTCGATCATCGCGTGGACCTGTTCCACCTGGCCGCCGCCGGCGACCACAGCCAGCGTGGGTGCCTGCTCTTCTTCCAGCAACCAGAGCAGCCATTGCCGTTGGGGTTCGACGAGCGCGGACGCGACGAAGGGCACGCTCCCAAGCAGACTCCGCCGGGAGACCGCGGTGGACCCGAGCTCCGCAAGCGTGTGCAGTGATTCACCCACGTCTTCACAGTAGGCGAGAGCACGCGCGACGACAGGTCTCTGGGCAGTGGTCGTCATGCCGATGTCTGTCGGGGTGACCGTCCTCTTCAGCATGTCCGAGAGAGCGGCGGCGATGAACTCGGGGGCTCTGCCCCGAGGCTGCATCCCCTGGAGCCACCGCGTGACGGACGCCTTGTCGTAGCGCATCACCACGCCTTGGCGGTGAGCGAGTTCCACGACCCGCCTGGCCAGAGCCGCATGCGAGCAACCGGCTTCTTTCAGTACGGCCTGAAGCGCCGTGTTGGCACCTGCTCTCGCTGTCCCACCGCTCATGTATCGATGATGCCCAACCGGCCACGCTCTGTCGTCGCCAGCCCACCGTTCGGGCCTGTTTACAACCCCCGTACAACCGAACAACCGCAGCGCCCTCTCCTAGACCGGAACGCTCCCGCTGAGACTGGGGCAGCCGGGCGTGACAGCACCGGCCATCGCGTGAGCGCACGCCGACAGCGAGGAGAGACGGGCATGTCGCGACCGGTCGCTGTGATCCTGGACTGCTTCACCGTGGAACCGAGTGGTCTGGGGGTTCCGCCGTACGTATCGACGTACGTGCGCACCGTCTGGTCCGCTCTGCGGGCGGCATGGCCCGAGGCGGACGTACGGTACGTGACCATCGATGACATCCGCTGGTGCCAGTCGGTAGGGATCCCCGGCGTACGGCCCCCGTTCTCCGACCCCCTCACCTACTCCGCGACGTTCAACCGGGACGGAGCGCTCGACCTCGTGCGGCGGGCTGCGACGGTCGTCGTCATCGCGGGTGACAAAGTCCCGTCGGTCCATCTGCACGCCGTCAACGCCGGGATCGAGGAGATCTCCGAGGCGCTGGAGGGTACTCCCGGCCGCCGCGTGCTCCTCGGCCCGATGGCGGCGTACGTCCTGACTCCTCCCCTCGCCGACGAGTACGCGGGGCTGTTCGACGCCGTGCACACGCATACCGTCACGGCGGCGAACCTCACCTCGGGCAGCCGGGCCCCGGCGGCGTACGGCGTTCTGCGAGGCCAGCGGGGAGAGTTCGCCGGGCTGGTGGAGCAGATGCGGTGGCAGCCGATCGCGGAGCTGGAGCTGTACCGCGGCTGCACCCGGAGGCGGTTCTGCTCGTTCTGCAACGAGCCCGGGAAGTCCCCGCTCGTGGCCTTCCGAGAGGTGGAGGACGTGATCGAGGAAGCGGGCCTCCTGTACGACGCGGGGGTGCGTAACTTCCGTCTGGGCCAGCAGACCTGCTTCTTCTCATACCGGAACCGCGACGAGGTCGCAATCCACGGGCTACTCTCCGGCATCCGGGACCGGTGCCCCGATCTTGAGGTCCTGCACATCGACAACGCCGACCCGCTGGCCGTCGCTGCGCCGGTCGGACTGCGGATCGCCAAGCTGGTCTCGGAGTTCTGCACGGAGGGCAACTGCGCTCCGATGGGAATCGAGTCCTTCGACCCGGTGGTCATCAAACGCAACGATCTCACCTGCTCGCCGACCATCCTGCGACGGGCGGTCCAGCACGTCAACGAGGCCGGCGCGGAGCGCGGACCGGGCGGGCTCTCGAAGCTCCTCCCCGGTCTGAACCTCATCTACGGTCTGCCGGGCGAGACGCATGCGACACACACAGCCAATCTCGATCATCTGACCGCGCTGCTGGAGGACGGGCTGCTGTGCCACCGGACGAACGTCCGTCTGGCCCGCGCCTTCCCGGGCACCCCGCTGGCCCGTGAGGGCATACCCGACGATCTTCCGTCCTCGAAGCACTACGACGCCTGGAAGGCGGACATCGATCGCGAGTGGGACCAGCCGATGAAGCGGCGGGTCTATCCGACCGGACTGACGATCCCCCGCCTGCACTCGTACTTCGTGAACGAGCAGGGAACGTGGTTCCGCCGTCTCGGCTCCTACTCCATCCAGATCGTGGAGCGGGGGTCCACGGTGCCCGTGGGAACGGCAGCCGAACTGCGGGTGACCGGACACGCACCGCGGTTCATCTACGGGGAGCGCTGTGAACTCGCAGACTGAGGGAGTGCTGGACCTGATCAGTCGGTACGACCGGGAGGCCCTCAGGTCGGTACGAGTCGGTCTCCTCCTCCCCTGGGCGAACGTCGCGGTGGAGGAGGAGCTTCCCCGGTGCGGCCTGGTGAACACGGTCTTCCACCACGCCCGGCTGGTGTCGGCGTCCGGGGCGACGGCCGTGGGCACGTCGTTCTGGCACGGGCTGCGGGGCGCGGCGGCGGAGGCTGTGAGGTCCATGGTCCATCTGTCGCTGGACACCACGATCCTGGCCTGCACCTCGGCCGGCTTCACCAGTGGGCCGGCCCTCCCCGCCGGGACCGTCACGGCCTTCGATGCCCTGGTGGAGGGGCTGAGGGCGATGAAGGCCCAGCAGGTGGTCCTCGCTACGCCGTACCCCGATCGTGTGACGCGCGCCGAGGCGGAGGCCCTGCGCGACGCCGGATTCGCCGTGCTCGCCCACGCTGGTCTCGGACTGGATGACGGATACGCCGACGTACCGCCGGGGGAAGTCCGTAGGGTGCTGCGGGAACTGCCAACCGAGCCGCTGAGTGCCGCCGACGCGGTGGTGCTCTCGTGCACCGGCTGGCGCACGCTGACCTGTGTGGAGCCGCTGGAGCGGGACCTGGGCAAGCCCGTGCTCTCGTCCAATCTCGCCATCGCGCTGCACGCGGCCCGACTCTCAGCCGGAGTGATCTCTTGACGGCACTCACCCGTACTCAGCCCGCCCCCGCGGAGGCGGAACGCGTCTTCCACCTGGTCCGACGCGCTGCTGGTCTCTCCGATGTGAAGGCGGAGGTGGAGGCGAATCACGACGACAACCGCTGGTGGCCGACGTCGATCACCGATCCGCGCGTACGCATGGCGGTCGCCGGCTGGTCCAGCAGGGTCTCCTACCGCATGATCGGGACCTACAGCCGGGTGGTCGGCGAGGCCGTGTCCACCGGATTCGACGGTCTCGTCGCCGCTTCGGACGACGAACTCGCCGAGTTCCTGACCCCGCTGGGGCTGGTTGGTTCACGGGTTCGGTACTTCCGGTCGCTGACCAATCTGCTGCTGCGGTGGGAGGAAGAGTCGATCGACCCGACTGTGGAAGGTGCCGACTGCGATGCCCTGATCGCGGCCTTCGCCCAGGAGGTGCGGGGTGCCTCCTACAAGGTCGCCCAGTGCGCCCTGCTCTACGCCCGGGGCTACCACTGCGGCGTGATCCCCGTCGACTCGGGCATGGTCACCAAACTGGCCCCCGCCCTGGGGATCGACCTGCCCTCTGGGCCGATCGCCCACGAACGCTTCCGGTACCTCCTCGAAGCTGTCACGGTGGAGCGGGCGGACGATCTCCGGTCGCTGGCCCATGGCTCGGAGTACGCAGTGTCCATCCCGGAAGCGTCCGTGCCGAGCTGGTGGACCCATCTGGTCCTGATCTACTTCAAGAGGCTCTATCTGAACGGCCCTTCCCCACGGCTCTGCTCCCTTCGGCCGCTGTGTGCCGACGTCGTCAATTGCCCGCACACCCGTGCGACACCGGGCGGCTGAGCGCCGTGGGCCGTCTCTCGGTCATCGGCAACATCTCCCGCGACCGGCCTCGGTATCCCGACCGCGCCGCGCACGAGCAGCTCGGCGGGGCGGCTCTCCTGGTGGCGCTGGCAGCCGTACGGGCGGGCATGCCTGCGGCGCCTGTCGCCGTCGTCGGGGACGATCTCGCGCATCTGCCCGGGGCGGTGGTCCTGGAGGGCCTGGACTGGACGGCGCTCGGCATACAGAACGGGGTATCCGCCTCGTTCTCCCTGAACTACGACACCGCTGGCGGGCTGGTCTCCGTCGTCACCGAGTACGGCGTGGCCGTGCAGGGCACCGAACACGCCCTCCGACATGTCGAAGCGCACCTGGATGACGCCTACCACCTGTGCTGCCGCCGTCCGCTCGATGTGGCCCGGCTCCTTGACGTCCTCGTGTCCCGCGCCGGCCGCTTCAGCGTCGACTTCTTCCTCCCGAGCGCTCAGGAGCTGATCCCTCGGGCCGTGCCCTGGCTTCACAGTGCCGCGTTCGTGTTCGTCAACCTGTCCGAGTACCGGCTTCTCGCCGAGGCCGTCGACATCTCCGCACTCCCCGAGCTGGTGATCACGGACGGTCCCCGGGGCGCCCGTGTGCTCGTACGCGGCGTTCCCATAGCGGCCAGCAGCCCACCGATCCCGGTCGATGGCGAGGTGACCGGGGCCGGCGACACGCTCGCCGGAACCTATCTCGCCCGTCGGCACGCCGGAGCCGAGCCTGACATCGCCCTCTCCGCCGGGGTCGCAGCGGCGTCCGCTCACATCCGGTCCCTGCCGTTGCCCGTACCCACCCCCCTCGTAACCCACGCAGTTCATGACGCTCGACCCACCGACGGGAGTTTCCGGTGTACTACGTCGCCCACCGACTGTTCGCCGCCCATGACCGGCTCCTAGCCGCCCGGCTCGCTCGGGTCCTCGCCGCCAAGACGGGACCGGACCAGGTCTTCCTTCCGTTCTGCGACACGGACGAGGAAGACCTGGTCGCCGAGGTGAAGGGCCGACGCCTCTTCGAACTCGACCGGGAACGCCTCGGCAAGCTCACCGCCATGATCGCCGTCCTGCACGGCCCGAGCCTGGACGACGGAGTGTGCATGGAGATGGGGTACGCCCACGCCCTGGGTGTCCCCATCATCGCCGTGACCACGGACTTCCAGACATACTCGTTCGACGAGGACGGCCCGCGGTTCGACTTCCCCGACCCACTCGTCCAAGAGGTGATCACGGACCTGGTCCGTGTGGCCCGACTCGGCACCTCTCCCGGCAGCACGGACACGGCGAACTCCAGGTATGCGGTGTTCGCCAGCCGCAACGACCGGCAGCTCGATCAGGCTCTGGAGACTGCGGTTGACCATGTGCTGGCCCAGGACGTCCCTCGCCCTCCGGCTCCCGCGCTCCCTGCGGGTGATGCCACCCTGGCCTTCGTGGAACAGTCCCCCTACACACCGGTCGTGGGCATGCTCACCGCTCTGGTCCAGCAGGCCGGCTGGGCGACCAAGGAGTCGAGCCGCTTCACCGCTCACGACCCGCTGGAGGCCGCCCGGACGGACCTCGACCGTTCCCGGGCAGCCGGGCTCCTCGTCACGGATGTCTCCGGACCGGAGACCCCTCCCGGCGCCGCACTGCTCATCGGCGCGGCGGCAGCCCGAGGGGCACGCGTCATCGCCTACTACCCCCGTACGGTGCTGACACACGCTTCGGGACGGGAGCCCAACTGGCGCAACCTCATGATCCAGTACGCCGCCGAGGCCCGCTTCGCCAACCCGGAATCGCTCGTGCACTGGCTGCGCCGATGAGCAGACACCTCACGGTGGCCGGACGCCGCACCCTCGTCGTCGAAGGCTGCGACGGAGTCGGCAAAACCACCCTCGCCACCCTCCTGGCCCAGGACCACGACTTCACCGTCGTCCACTCCCCCCGCACCCCCGACCACTTCGACCTCGCCGGCCGCTACCGGGAACTGCTCGACCGTCCCGGCCTCGTCGTCCTCGACCGCTGCTTCCTCAGCGAACTCGTCTACGGCCCACTCCTGCGCGGCCGGTCCCGCATCACCTGGGCCCAGGCCATCGACCTCGCGGAAGCTGTCGTCGCCCGCGACGGCGCCTTCCTCCACCTGACCGCACCACCGACCGTGATCCAGCAGCGGCTGCGCCAGCGCGACGGCCAGTCCGCAGAGCTGGCCAAGGTGACGGCCCTCGTGGCCGGCTACCAGCGGGTTTTCGACGCACTCGCCGCCTACTGCCCCGTCGAGACCATAGACACCACCAGAACAGGACTTCCCTCGGCATGCCGGGCATCACCAGTTCCCCAGCAGACACCCCCCGGGGCTCACTAGGCTGCACGGCAACGCCGTCACCGCCCGGAGGGGACCCCGTGGACATCCGCACCGCCCAGAAGCTGGCCTGGGAGAACAAGCTCGCCAAGGGGTTCAACACAACCGACACCGCAATGGAGTTCGGCCTGCTCACAGCCGAGGTGGGCGAGGCATTCACGGCTTGGCGCAAGCGCCTCCCCGGCATCGGCGAGGAACTCGCGGACGTCTTCCTCTACCTGGTGGCGGTAGCCGAGATGAACGACATCGACCTGGGCGAAGAAGTGGCCCGGAAAATCGACAAGAACACCCATCGGATCTATGAAAGGGACGTTCATGGAACGTTGATCCGCACCAGCGAGGAATGAGCCCTCTGGGACCTCGTCAACGAAGGAGCCGCACCGCTAACGCCAGGCGTTGCTTTATTCAGTCGCATTAGAGGGGCTCGGTTGAGGAAGATTCTCCCCGGTTGAGAACCTCGGCGAACTGGAGGTAGTGAGGCACATGCCTACGAGGTCAGGCTTCGATCAGCGTGCGGTCGCACTGGTGGAGCTGCGGGGAACACGAGTCGACTGCGAACTCTTCGAAACCGCGGCGGCGGATCAGGGCTGGGTGGTTCTGGACAGTCGTGGGGGGAACGTCCCCGATCTCGCTGACACCTCCCGCTTCTACACCATCGAGGTGCGTTTTCCGGGAAGCCGCATCAATGCGATCAAGGGAGCCCGCGAAAGGGTCGAAGTCCTCTCTGATTCCCTGTTACTGGATCTCAAGGTCCTGATCGTCGACCGCGTAGAGCGGGATCCGGAGCTGCTCCCTCAATGGTCCGCCTATATACGACCCACGATCCGCCCGTACACCGCCGTACTCTCGCGACGCGACAGATGGGCGGAACGATGGGCAGTCTGGTGTGCGGAACACATGGGCGCACAGGACACCGGACGCCTGGTCCAGGCGTCCTCCGTCTCCGCTGCCTGGCGTCTCGCTGCCCGGCATCTGCCCGGCGCCAGGACGCCTTCGGGGCAGGTGGCCGCCCGCGGGTCCTGGGGAGTCACGGAGCCACCTGCTTCCGATGTACCGCTCAGACGCCGTGAATCGAGTCGGATGCCCAATCGGGGGATCGTGGCGTTGGTGGCGGCCCTGTGGGTGGGCGCCCGTATCGCCGACCGGTACGAGCTGGGCTTCGGAGCATGGTGGGGCTTCGCCCTGGTCTGGCTGGGGGCCTGCTGGAGTCTCACAACAGCAACACGGCGCATGGCGCCTCAGAAGCCCCGTGGGGCGATCGTCGCGGTCAGCCTCGCCGCCACCCTGTTCGCCGCGCTGCTGGGCGCCGGAACGGTCCGCGCGGAACCCGCCGAAGGCGTGGGATCAGGGCTCATCCTCTACGGCGCGCTGGCCACAGTAGGGCTCAACGGCCTCCGGTTGCTGATCCGGCAGTGGACCTGGCAGCGCTTCGCACCATGGCTCATTCCTGCCCTTCTCGCCCTCCTGGTGAGCCTTCGGACTCCACCCGGATTCGGGTTGTACGCCGTCTACCTCGATGCCTTCGGCGTTCATACCGAGGATGTCCAGGTTCCCCAGGCTTACCAGTTCCTCGCCGCTCTCAAACTCCTGGCCTGCATGAGCTTGTTGTTCGCCATCCCGGCACTGCTCGGGTACGCGAAGCATCTGCACCTGTACGTGAAGGAACGGGGCCCGGTAAACCTGCTGCTTTTCGCAGCGAGCCTGGCATTCCTGGCCATCGGGGTCGTCGGTCTGGGGGTCGGGGCGGCGGGCCGGGCCGGCGAGGAGGCGCTGGAGCGGGCGAAGGCGGGTGGCGCTCCTTCGGTGTACTTCGGGGTCGAACCGCAGTGGGTCTGCGCCCAGCCGGTGGGGAAGGTGTCGGACATTCCTGTCGACGGCGGGGAGCTACGGCCGGAACGCCCGTATCTCAGGGTCGGCGACTCGGGCGGCACCATGGTGCTCTGGGACCCCAGGGCGAAGCAGGCGTTCAAAGTGCCACTGGACAAGCTCCACGTTGTGCCCCAGGAGACGCGGCCCGCCTTCTGCAGGACAAAGCTTTGAACCAGTGCTTCTGGCTCGTGTTATCGACCTTCCGCGGTTGATGGCAGGCAGATACCCGCGCACGCGCCTGGCTTCGACTCGTTGCTCGGTACCGGGTGCCGGTCCTTCCGGCCGCGGTGTCTCGCCGCTTTCTCAGCCTGTCCTTTAACACCGACGCCGTCCTCGCCGTGCCCACACCGAGCAGCGAGGTCCGCCTCTTCGAACTCAACAACGGCACCTTGTCCCAGGCCCGCCTCGCGCGTGAGGTCTGGGACTACGAGCGCTACGCCGGGCGCCGCGTCTGGGAAGGCGCCCGCGGCACCATCGGCGGGACGTATCCGTTCTGGCAGCGCCACCGCTGCACCCGCTCGAAGACGTTCCTGCGACTGCATGTCGCCCTGGCGGGAAGGCGGAGCGCTTCCTCGACGACCGCCTCCAGGCGCTCACCGCCGACGTGCGGAGCATCACCATCAACACCCTGCCCCAGCTCCAGCGAGGCGAGCCCTGGTAGGAGATCGGCGTCGATGACCCGCACCGGCACCGCGCCCGCTACCCCGAACCGCCCGGCCGCTGACCGCGGCGCGTTGCCGGGGCCGGGGTCGTACCCGGTGCGTGCGGGAGGCGGCGGTCGCCATCGAGTGCCGGGAGCGGGAGCCCGCGCGGCCTGCCCGGATTGCCTCAGTCACACGGAAGGCCGCGTGGCTCTCCCGCTTCGGCACTGGCCTCAGGGTCGGCCCCGTCTAGCGGCGAGGACCTGTCCGCACCGCCGACGACGGCCAGGGGCCACCGCGTCGCGCGGGCTGGAGAAGTGCAGCAGTGCGGACTCGGCGGCTGTCGGTGCCGTCGTCGTGCTTCTGGTCCTCGCCGTCGTTCGCGCCGCCGACCCCGACGATCTGACTGTTCTCGTCGCGCTGGACGTGGACTGTGCGCTTCTGCTGCCCGTCCTCGTGGTGTCGGAGCAGGACGGCGGCAGGAACCCGGCCAGCGCGACGGGTCCGGCCGCTGCAGGGTGATCACCTCGGTGATGGCGGCCATCTCGCTGGCTTTCAGACATCCACCCATCGGCGGGCTGGGGCGTCGGCTCAGCTCCCCTCAGCGCTGTTCCATGGAGCACGGCTAGGATCACGCACGGGGAGTGCGGGACCGATGAGGGGGATCGGATGGCGGAAGACATCAGCCCATTTGCTGCGACAGCATCCGCGATGGGCTATCTCTACCAGCTCCGTATCGCTCTGCTGCGCTGCACAGACTTGCTGGAGAGCGGGGCAAGTTGGACGGTGGCCATCGAGGCTGGCGACGACATCGAGTGCGTCCAGGATGAGAAGACTGGCTTGTGGCAGCTCAAACACCGAGCTGAGGGCACCCGAATCACCGACGGCACCAGCGATCTGTGGAAGAGCCTGCGAGTCTGGGCTGTCGCAGCCAGGGCCGGGGCGATCGATCTGGACACCGCTGATCTTTTCCTTCTCACCACTGCTGAGGCACCCCCAGCCAGTGCTGCGATGCATCTGAGCCAGGCCCCCGGCGATCGCCGTGACCCTGCCGAAGCGCACCGTCTGCTGAGGGAGGCTCGTAATGCCGCCCGCAGCAGGCAGCAGAAGAAGGCAGAGGCGAACCCGGACACCACGGCCAAGCCGTCCGAGCTCTACCAGGCATGGGACGCGCTGGGAGAACCCGAACAGCTGCGACTGCTGGAACGCATCCAGATCCTGCATAGGGCTGAGGACATCCACGCAACGGGCACCAGGCTCCAGGGCCGCGCGGCGATCGCCGTCGGCCGTCAGTTCGCGACCTCATTTCTGGAGCGTCTTGAGGGCTGGTTCTTCCAGCGCGTCATTGCCCAGATGGGAACTTCCGCAGGCCCCGTCACCGGCATCGAATTTGACGAGGCGTTCAGCTCACGCCGCGATCAGTTCCGCCCCGACAACCTGCCGATCGACGACGATGTGATCAAGCTGCCGGATGAGTCCCACCTCCACTCGGACAAGACGTTCGTCCGACAACTGAGCCTGACAGGTATTGGTTCCGCCCGCGTCCGCATCGCGGTCCGCGACTGGCTCCGCGCCTCCACCCAGCGAGACCGATGGTCCAACGAAAACTTGCTGCGCCCCGGTGAGATCGACATCTACGAGCGTCGTCTCACCGAGGAGTGGGAGGTCCGCTTCGAGGCGATGCGGGATGACCTCGGTGAACAGGTGGCTGAGGAGGCGATGACCGCCGCCGCGAAGGCGCTCTACCGATGGGTGGAGCAAGAGGCTCGCTACTCGATCCGACCCGGCTGCGAGGAACCCTTCGTCACCACGGGATCGTTCCACATGCTCGCTGACGGCCTCGATGTCGGCTGGCACCCGCAGTACGCAGCCCGCCTGATGACGCTGCTCGAGCCCGCGGGGTCCCGCTCATGACCTATCCCCGGTTGGGGCGCGGAGAGCGGGCCCTGTTCAACCCGGCGTTCATGGGACTCGTCTGCGCACGGGCGGTGCGCGAGCACCGAGTCCACAACGAACGCTGCCCCCTGGCGATCGCCGTGACCGCCACCGTCATGGCACTACAACCCGGAATCCGCGCCGTGCTGCCCAAGACCACAAACGCCAGCGTCGCCAGATGGGTTGAGGACAATGCCGAGATCCGGATCATGATGGCCGCGAACACCACCGCACTGGCCCCAGTGGTTCGCGCCGGACTGCTCTTCGCCACCCAGACCGACGTCCTTACAGCCCACCCGGACGCGACCGTGAGCCTGGCAAGCCCTCGCGCCATCCCTGCCCAGCCCCGTGGCGAAGCGCCCATCGCGCTCGCGATCCAGAAAGCGGCCGGCATGTTCGGCCGATGGCTGCCAACCGCCGGCAGCACCTCCACCACACTGACCCTGCTCGGAGTGCGTCCGTGACCTGCCAGATCAGCAGCATCGTCTTGTACGGCAAGCAGCCCGACCAGGTGGAGATCCTCCCCTTCACTCCAGGCAAGCTGAGCATTGTCACCGGCGACTCCCGCACCGGCAAAACATCCATAGCCACCATCACCGACTACTGCCTGGGTAGCACCAACTATCCGGTCAAGGCCGGCGTCGTCCGCGACTACGTCCAGGCATACGCAGTCCAACTGGTAGCAGGAGAACGGCAGCTGTTCACTGCCCGTCCGGCCTCCACCACCACAACTGCGGCGCCGCGCCTGTGCCTAATCTTCCAGCCAGTAGGCTCCCCACCACCGGCCATCGACGAGCTCGACTTCACCATCCCGCTCGATGTCGCCCGCAACATGATCACCGAGTTCTGCGGCATCGACCGCAGCGTACGCATCCCCACACGTGGCACGGTGCTCAACCCGTCGATCCGACACGCCCTCTTCTTCTGCTTCCAGGGGCAGAACGAGATCGCCAATCCCGAGCAGCTCTTCCACTCACAGGGCCAAGAGTGGAGGTCCTCTGCGATCCGCGACACGCTTCCGTACTTCCTCGGCGCGGTCGATCCCGCCCAAGCAGAACTCACCGCGCGTCTGAAGACTGCCCGTCGGGACCTCAAAACCCACGCACAAGAACTCGCAGAAGCCAGCCAGCGCACCCCCGCCCCAGGCATGGCTCGCGCACTGGTAGCCGAGGCTGTCCAAGCCCAGCTCCTTCCGCCCCAGCCCGGGGAACCGGATCTCCCCACTACCCTCGCCCTCCTCAGCGAAGCAATCGAGTCGGCTCCCCAGAACCTCACCGACCTGCCCAGCGAGGACCCACTGGCGCTCCTGGAGCGTGAACGGGAGGGCTTGCGGACCCAGTACAACCGAATTCGCGCCCAGATCGGCGATCTGAAGGCACTGCTGTCCGACAGCGGGGACTACCTCGGTACCGCCCGCGACCAGCACTACCGCCTGGCCTCCCTCGGTCTATTCACCATCCGCCCCGATGACCCGGAGCAGGCGGCCTGCCCGCTGTGTGCCTCCCCGGTCACGTCGGCCCATGAGATCGCCACCCAAATCCGCGACGACCTCGCACGCCTCAACGACGACGTCGAATTCGTCTCCGACGACACCGCCCGCACGCGCACCCTGATCGAGGAAGCCCAAGAACAGCAGCGCGACATCAACGCCGCGCTGGTTCGCAACCGGCAGGCGCAACAGGAACTTGCCGCCGGTATGAGGCAGGCCAACGCGCTGGCCAATCAGGCCCTGCGCGCCGCGAGTGTCCAAGGACGCATCAGTCTTTACCTCGAAACCGCCGCCCTTGCACAGACCGCACCCGCCGTGCGTGACCGGACAGCCGCTCTCACACAGCTCATCGGGGAACTCGAGGACGCCCTCGGAGAGGACACCCAGGCTGACCGCCTCGCAAGCTTTCTGTCCCGGATCAACCAGAAGATCACCACCAAAGCCCGTGCCCTGCGCCTCGAACATTCCGAACACCCGATCCGCCTCGACCTCGCAAAGCTGACCGTCGTCGCAGATACCCCGCGCGGCCCTGTCCCCCTCAGCGATATGGGAAGCGGTGAGAACTGGCTCGGCTATCACATCGCAACCCTGCTGAGCCTGCACGAATGGTGCACAGAGCAGAACCGCCCCCTGCCGCGCTTCCTGATCCTGGACCAGCCATCTCAGGTGTACTTCCCCTCCGACTACGACGGGACTGCTCCCGAACTCGTTGGCAACGATCGAAACACGCTCCTCCGGGCATACCAGGTCATCGCCGACACGGTCGAGCTGCTCTCCCCCGGCTTCCAAGTCATCGTCATCGAGCACGCGGACCTGGACGGAGAGCCCTTCCGTAGCGCTGTCGTGAGGCGCTGGCGCGGCACCGGAACCGGACTGGTCCCAAGTAGCTGGATTGACACCGCCGGGTAATGGCCGTGGGGGCTCAGCACGACTACGACCAAGATGTGCGGGTGGAGTCTGGGTGAGGTGGCGGCTGACGGGTCCGGAACGGTGCGGCCGCCGGGATGTCGGCGAGAACCTGATGGTCCTTGCTCATGTGGACAGCATGGGGCCGAGAACCGCAGATCGAGAGGGTCAATGCCGTGCAGCACGCCCATGCACGAAACCCCGGGTCTCAACGGGCCCGGGGGGTTCGCACACTCTGGCTCAGCGCCGGACCGTCAGGCCCACTCCACGCCGATGTTCCGGATGGCGGTCCAGATGCCAGGCCGGGGCCGCGGCTGGTTTCGCCGACGACCCTGACGAAGGGTTGCACATGAACCGGTACGGCACTGAAGCGGATCCGGTGGCCGGGGGTCGATGACGCTGGGCTTGTGCTTCATCCACCGGTTTCGAACAGCGCCCCGTACGCGGTCACTCGGTAGGGGATTCGCCTGACGCGGACACGGCCTTCGGCTGATCCTGTGCTCCGACCAAAGACGCACTGACCAGCACAAAGGCCGTGGGGGAATGAGTTTGCTGCATCACGAAGCCGCGCGGGGTCCGTTCGTGGTGGCGTCACACTTCCGGGACGACTTCTTCGACTGCCTGACCGTCCGCGGGGACACACTGTTCGAGCTGACGGAAGCGCTTTTGTGCAAGGACGGCCCGGTGACCGCACCGGTGGACCTGGCCTTGACGGCCGAACACCGGCGCGGGCACGGCGCGATGTACTCCGCGCTGAACCGCAGGGACATCCACGTGCCCAGGCTGCGGCAGGTGCTGGTCGGCCTTCCGCAGCCGCAGGCCGCCGATGGGCGTCTGGTCCTCGCCATCGATGTCACCCACTGGCTCCGCCCGATGCCCCTACCAGTCCGGACCGACCGTTCTGCCCCGTCTACGGCCGCGGCGGCCGTTCCTCGGACCAGGTCGTGCCGGGCTGGCCCTACTCCTTCGTGGCTGCACTGGAGACGGGCCGCACCTCATGGTGCCAGCTCCTGGACGCCGTCCGTCTGGGCCCGGCCGACGACGTCGCCGAGGGTCACCGCCGCCCAGGCCCGCCGGACCGTCGAGGACCTGATCGACATGGGCCGCTGCAAGACCGGCGACCACGATGTCCTGGTCGTCTTCGACGCCGGCTACGACGCCCCGCGCATGGCCCACCTCTTGGCGGGGCTCCCGGTGGAGGTCCTCGGGCGGATACGGACGGACCGCGTCATGCGCCGACCGGCGCCCTCCCACGAAGAGTTCCATCTCGCCCCCCAAAGCGGACGCCCATCGAAGCGCGGCGGGGAGTTCCGCTTCGCCAAGCCGGAGACCTGGGGCACGCCGGACGCGGCAACCACGCAGGTCACCGACCGCTATGGCACCGCCCGCGCAATGGCCTGGGACCGCATCCACCCCCGCCTGACCACCCGCTCTGCCTGGATCGACCACATCGCCGAGCTCCCCGTCATCGAGGGCACCCAGATCCGCCTCGAGGTCGACCGACTGCCTGGCGAGAACGAGCCCCTCCCGATCTGGCTGTGGTCCTCGGCAACCGGCCTGGCCGGCGATGACATCGACATCCGCTGGCAGGCGTTCCTTCGCCGCTTTGATCTGGAGCACACATTCCGGATGATCAAGCAGACCCTGGGCTGGACCCGCCCCAAGCTCCGGGCCTGCGCGGCCGACCGATGGACCTGGCTCGTGATCGCCGCCCCACGCCCAGCTCCGTCTCCTCCGTGAGGAAGCCGCTGACCTCCGCCACCCCTGGGAACGGCCCGCTCAGCCCGGCCGTCTGACCCCGGCCCGCGTCCGCCGGGGGTTCAGAATCCTCCGCCCGCACCTGGCCTGCCCGGCTCGTGCACCGAAACCGTCCCGGCCGGGCCCCGGCCGCCCTCCCGGCTCCAAGAACCGACACCCCGCCACCCTCCACAACGTCGGCAAGACCGCTAAACGGCCCGAGAGCATCAAAGAACGTTCACGGGCCGGTGGATAAAGTACAAGCTCAGTCTGCCCCTTGCCGCATGACGACGTCTCGGATGACGATCGGAGCGGATACTCGATCCGACAGAGCGTCCAGGAGGTCGGGGCGGATCACGACCGCGCAGCCGGTCAACCGCGGCCAGGGCAGGCGATAGGCACTGCGCTCGTACTCGGTGCGCCAGCAGATGAGGCGCAGGGCCGGACCTCGATCGTCCTCCAGTGTCAGCGGGGCTCCGGGCGTCAGTCGGAGTGCCGTGCGGAGCCCCGGGGTGGGTGCCAGTGTGAAGCCGGGTAGTCCCAGGCCGTGGGCGGCGTCTGCGGCGGCGGTCATGGCGAGGTCGAGGCCGAGGAGCGGAATCCCTTGTGGGACGTCAGCTGCGTGGTGCTGCCACGGCGGTCGGGTCCACTCGTCGATGTCTCCGTCCGAGAAAGGGATCGCGTCGCCGTCCCGGTTCCTGTGATCCGCCGCTTCCGGACCTGAGAAGCTCACGATGGTCAGACCGGTCTTCCGGGTGTGCGGTGACAGGAACTTCCGTTCCTCCACGGAAGCGAGGATGCGCCAGCCCAAGAGGGTCTGTCCGGTGAGGGTGACGGCTTGCGTCAGTGGCCGTGTGGAGATTGTCTCCGTGGTTGTTCCGGTCAGCGAAGTGTCCTGGCCGACCAGGTCGTCCGGGCCGGGTGGCAGGGGAAGGTCGGGGCGTGGCCAGCGTGCCTCTTCGAAGGCCAGCGGAATGCGGGGGTCGTCGGTCAGTACGGTGGCCAGCTGGTCCTCCCAAGCTGCTGGATCGCTCACGCCCAGGCCCTGCGAGAGCCTGTGCGCTCGGCTGCCCGACGCCACCGTTTGGATCGCCACTTCGACGGTCTCCTGGATGGCGAGGTAGGCGTCCGGCAGCTCACCCTCGTCGGCGCTGCGGTTGGCGCGGGACTGGGTCTTGTTCCTCTCGATGCTGTGCTCGGTATCAACCTCGCGGCGAACCCTGGCGAGGACCGCTCGGATCAGTCCGGGCTGCAGTTGCTCGGCTTCGTTCAGACGCGTGCCGGCCACCTCTGCCAGCATCTCCGTAACGAGATGGCCTTTCGGGTCGTCTCCCTGTGCGGCGGAGGTCCACAGGCGGCTCGGCGGGTTCAGCCCAGCCTGATCCGATGCTCCCATGGGAATGGTGGCCTCCTCGGTGAGCAGTCGGCGGGCGAGGGCGCGGACGGTGAGCAGTGGTCCTCGGGCCAGTTCCTTGAGCGCCTCCTGGCAGTGGTCCACGACAGGTTGGGCTTGCGGCCCCTGTTCTTGGAGCAGGCACAGCAGCCACATCAGGGTCGCCGGATCGGAGAGTTGCTCCAGCGCGAGGGCCATGGCGGGTGCCGTGGCTTCGGGGCGCAGTGTGACCAGAGATCTCGTCGCAACCATCGCTCGGCGTTTGCCTTCTCGGTCCGCGTGTGCGAGTGCGGCCAGTGCCGCGGTCGCGAAGGCGTGATCGAGATCGCCGGGTGCGGGGGTTCCGTTGTCGTTGCCGGGGGCGGGGTAGGGGTGCTGGGGGTCGTCGCTGTCGTGGACCCGTGGTGCTCTGCTCTCGATGACCGTTGCGGCTTCGTCCCAGAGGGCGAAGGCCAGGTCGAGCGAGTCGTTCGGGGACAGGCCGCAGGCTTGTTGGGCGAAGGCGAAGATCAGTGCCTGGGTGATGCCGTGGGTCCCGTACCGGCCGGCGCTCACCGCTGCTTCGGCCTCTTCGGTGATGACGCGGTGGGTGAGGGTGCGATCGAGTTGCGCGGCGATACGAAGGGCGTCGAGGGCTGTTTCGCCTCCGAAGTTCAGCCATCCGCCTTGTCCGCGGGTGCGTACCCAGGTCAGTGCGTAGGCTTCGGCGGCGAGTGCGTCATGGCCGTTCTGGCGGAGCTTGTCCGCGAGTTGGCGCAGCAGAAGTGGGCCGTCCCGGAAGTCGAAGGGGCCGGCAATGGCACGCAGGACTTGTGCGGCCTCGTCGGTCTGTCCTCGGGTGGTGAGGTTGAGCAGGCCGTCGCCGACGAGGTCTGTCATCTGTTCGAGAGTGCGTTGTGGTGCGTCGGCCTCGTACGGGGTCAGGTGCCATGCGCGCAGTACCCGGATCAGGCCGACCGGTTCGGAGGGCGCGGGCGACGGGGCGGCAGGTGAGGTCGGGGCCGGGGCCGACTGCGCGGGGACAGGTGTGCTGCGGCGGGGCTGGGACTCGTCGGTGACCGGTGGTTCGGGCAGGCGGGTGAGCTGCGGGGCGCCGACGCGTTCGGCGACGGCGTTGAGCTCTGCGACCAGCTGTGCGTCGGCCAGTCTGGTCTGGTCGCTGGTGGAGTCGCGGTTGGCTTGCCGTTCGTCGGCCCTGCTCAGTGCGATGCGCAGCAGTTGTGGAACGCCGTCGGGCGTGGAGGGGCAGACTGTCCGGGCGAGCCGGTCCAGAAGTGCGGCGTCGGCTTGGAGGAGCGGGGTGTCCAAGGTGATGCGGAGCGCGGTTGCCACGACTGGATCGGCGGTGTCGTTCCACGCGCGCCAGAGGTCTTCTCTGGCGCCGTGGAGGATGGTGTTCGGGCCGTTGCAGTCGCTGAGCAGGCCGGTGGCTGCGAGATCGGCAAGGGCCGCGGGGTCTGCCCCGGCCAGGACGTTCCACCACCGCGGGCGGGCAGCGTTGGTCTCCTTGCCGTCGGTGTGAAGGACAAGGCGTTCGCACAGTGGCTGGATTCGCGCCACCCGCGCCCGCCCCCGGGCCGGGTCCGCGGTGACCAGGGCGGGCAGCGGATCCAGGACCTCATAGACGGTGATGTCCTTGCGCCAGCCGTAGGCCACTAGGAAGTGGCAGGCCGCCAGCCAGTGTTCCTCGGCCTCGGCGAGGTCGTCGGCGGCGAGGGCGAGGCGCGCGTGGATGAGGAGGTAACGGGCGAGGTCGCTGTAGAAGCGTCCGCCGGCTTGCTGGAGGAACTCGTTACGGACGGCTTCGGCGACGCCGGCCCGCCGTCCGGGCGTGGTGTGCTCGACGGCGATCGTAAGGAGTGTGTCGACTGGCAGTGGTCCGCCCATCTCGCCGCGCAGGCTGACGCTGATTCTCCGGCTGACGTGGATGAGGGTCTTCCACGCCTGCGGCCAGTCCTGGTCGGACACGAGGGTGGCCGCCCGGCGTACCGACTCTTCGATGAGCGGATGGATCGAGTAGAGGTCGCACGCACGGGGTTCGCCGGCGAAGGGGCTGAGGTTTGCGGTCAGGAGCCCGAGGGCTTCGATGACCAGGCCGGACCGGGTGGGTGCTTCGGCGGCTTCGGCACGTGCGAGGGCGATCGCGAACCGCAGCCAGCAGGGGTACCAGCCGGCCCCCTGGACGAGAGCCGGTACCGCGTCCAGGGCGATGAGATCGGTCCGGGTCGTGATCGCCAGGGCATCGAGCCACCTGGCCACGGGCTCGGGGCTCCACCGGACCTGTTCGTTCTGTACGCCGCGGGTGAGGGCGAACAGGGTGTCGCGGGCGGTCGAAGTCTCGTCTACCGCAAAGCCGGGGGCGAGATCGGCGGCGGCGACCCCCAGTGCGAGCAGCCGGTGCGCCGCTCCCGGCAGGTAGCTCAGGCCGACGGCCTTCTGCGCCCAGTCCGTGGCGTTGCCCGCCTCTCCGGGCACCGCGCCTGCGGCGATCTGCTCGGCGAGTGCGAGGCATACTGGGCCGCCCGTTTCAAGGCGCGGCACCAGGTCGGTGACGGCCTCGATCCCGACGGTGTCGAGGAGTATCTTCACGACGGCGTCGGCCGCTGCCTGGTCACCCCGTTCGTCGAACCACTCGGCGATGCGGTCCAGCGACACCGGCCGGTCAGTCCTGTCCTCGGGGGACTCCTCGCCTATCGCCTGACCGGTAGCCGACAGGCGCAACCGACCACGCAGATACGCGAGTTCGACGGACCGGTCGGACTCCGCCCCGTAGGAGGTGTTGTCCGACTCGGCCTCGTGGTCGTGTGCCGTGATGTACGCGTGCCAGGGTGCCACGGCGCCTGCCGCGTCGAGGACGGCGCACATCTGCAGACCTGCCCGGGCGGGCATGACGGTCTGGCCGTCGTGCAGGAGCCGGTCCGACAGTGCCTGAGCCCCCATCAAGGCGATCGGCACGTCAGCGAATTCCACCAGGTCCGAGTCGAAGCGCTCGAACTCGTACGTCTGCGCGGCCCTGGCGAGTTCGACGCACCGCGCGACGACCGGCCAGTTCGCCGTCCGCGCGGCACAGCGCACGCCGGTGGCCAGGTTATCCCTGATCGCCGAGGCCGGGTGGGCGGTGGCGACGGCCCGGGTGACGAAGTCCCGCCCGATGTGGTCCACCACCTCCGTGTCGCGTCCAGCTTCGGCGAGGATCTGCAGGAGGCGGCGAAAGGCCCGCGAGTCGTCGAACAGTCCCTTCCCAGTCAGCCAGGTGGCGATCAGCGCCAGCGTCGATTCCAGGGCCCCAGGGTCGCTGCCGTAGCCCAGGCGCAGGTAGCGGGCGAACGACTCGTGGTAGACGCGGATTTCACCGGGTCCGGCCGTCACGGAGAGCACCGGGGCCAGCACCTTCAGCGCGCCGTCGATCCTGTGCGCCCGGTCCGGGATGATCTGCCCGAGCTCCTCGCGGGTGACGGACATTCCGAGCAGGGCGATGATGTCCGCGACAACATCGGCTTCCGCGCCGAGCGTGTCGTGGAGGTGGGCGTAGTAGCCCTCCAACGATCCCTGGTAGGCTGGAAGTGCCCGCACCACTGCCGCGGCTTTCGTGATCGTCTCCGGTCGGAGGGCAACCTCGCGACAGAGGTATGTCGCGTACAGGGCGTTGCCGCCAGAGCGTTCCTGCAGCGCGTCCAGGAAGTCGGTCACGTCACGGTTGTCGGTCAACAGGGCTTCAGTGCGCTCGTCGTCCACCGCCGGAACGAGCCCGAGCCGCTCCGCGACGGCGCGGCACTCGTGCGCGGTCAACGGCGGCACGGCGACGGAAGCCACCTCGGCGTCCTGGAGGGGGACGAGATGGTTCCCGGGCTGGCTGAGGACGATGAGGACGCTACCGGGCGGAAGCGACAGCGAGCCGAGGACCGCGGCGAGGGCCAGGGACGGATCGGCTCTCCTGGTCCTTCCTCCTTGTACGCGGGTGACGTGGTCCAGTCCGTCCACGACGAGCGCCACGCGCCGGGTGGGGTCCTTGCGCAGAGCGGTGTCCACAGCCGTCGTCAGTGCTTGCGCATCGGCGGCAAAACGCGGGCGCTGCTCCTGGACAAGGTCGGGGTCCGACTCAGCCAGCCGGCCCAGCAGGCTGCCGAAGACCGTTTCGGTGACCACCCGGGTCAGCTGGTCACCGTCGGCGTCGCCGAGGTAGCAGTAATGCTCGGCGACCAGCCATCCGTCACCGGCGAGTTGGTCGACCAACTGCTGGCATGCCCAGGACTTACCCTGTCCCGGAGGGCCCGTGACCAGCAGGACTCCCCCGTCGGCTGCCGCTGCCCCGGCCGCTTCCGCCAGGACGCCGACCGTGGCGGGCCTGGCCACTTCCAGGGCTCGGTCGACAGGGTTCGCGCGCACGACGGCGCCAAGGTCGCTGCGCAGTTGGGCCTGGCGCAGTAGCTCGCGGGGTGTCACGTCGGTTCCGCGCTGCCGGGCGGAGCGGACTGCGCGGATCAGCGCCTCGGCTACGTCCACCGGTGAGCGTCCCTCGTTGGGATAGATCCCCGCGCCGAGCTCGCCACGCACCCGTTGGAGGAGAAGCTGTTCGGCCGGCCCTGGCTGCAGGAGGTCTGTGGTCATGGCCGGTGCGCCCACCTCCACCACCAGGTGCTCGCACAGCCACTCCAGATCCTGCTTGGACACGGCCCTGTCACCGCTGGTCAGGAACCCGAAAATGTTGCCCGCCGGGCGCCGACCCCGCGCGGGCAGGTCGTACCCTCGCCAGAGCACTTCCGCGTCGAACCGCAGGAGTGTGCTGTTCATCCCCGGCAGGAACGGCATGTCGGAGGAGCGTGCTGGCACCATCACCGCGTTCAGTGCCTCGTGATCCGGAGGTGCGTCGCGCATCACGATGCGCAGCCGGTGGGCGGCGGCGCCCGCTCCGGGGCCATCCCGGTCGGCGACGGCAGCCGCCACAAGGCGGTCCAGCCTCAGTCCCCGGTCGTCGGTCGTGAACGTGGCGTAGCCGAGGGGGTCCTTCTCGTCCGAGTGCTTGAACTGCGTCCGCTCACGGGATCCGTCAGCGTTGATCACAGTGAGATCATCGAAGCGGTCGTCCGTCACCAGCTTCTCGTCGACATGGACCCTGGCGATTCCGCCGAGCAGCAGGTCGACAAAGCGGCCTGCCTCCATCAAGTCCTGGTACTCGTAACCGCGGTGCGCGGCAGTCAAATCACTCATGTCGGCAGCATTCTCCACCGTCGAACACCCTGCTTGTGCGGAACTGGCCAAACAGCTACGAGGGATCCCAGTCTGAACAAGGCAGCGGCCGGTCCACGGCAGCGCAGGGCGTGTCCGCGCCGCACTGGCCCCGAACCGACCGAGGAACGACCAAAAGCAGTGCCTTGCACAGGAGCTGTGCCACCGGCAGGACGGGCCGTCGTGCATACTCTCTGGACCGCTGCGGATCGCCGGAGAGCCTCTCGTCCCTGCCCCATGCCGGCCACCGTCAGGGCCTGGCGGACTGAATCGCTTCCTGCAGGGCACTCACGCCCCGCTCGGCGTGCGCTCGGACGCTGTCCCAGGCAGCGGTGAAGTCGCGGACCGGGAAAGGAAGCCCAAGCGCATGGTGGGCTGTGACGAGTTCCGGCCGCGGTTTCGGGTGGACGGCGGAATTGCGAATGACGCGGATCTGGTCTAGGAGCTGCACGGCCTGGCGGACCGCGCCGCAGTCGAGCGCGGGCAGCCTGCCCGCGAGATGCCCCTCCAGGCGCAGCAGACCTGAGCCCGGGGTGCGGCCGGGAACCTTGAAGTCGCGCAGGATGTCGGTCAGGACAATCAGCCCGGAGTTGTAAGCCGCTTCATCATCGGCGTCCAGGGCGAGAAGGCTGGAGCGGTCCATGGGTGGCGGGATGACCAGGGCTTCGCCGACGACCAGCTCGTAGGTGACGTCGAGGAAGTTCAGCGCGCGCAACACAGCACGCGGCTCGGCGAGAGACAGCGCTGCCGACGGCGCGGGTGGCGACAGGTGGGCGGCGACAGCGGCGAGGTACCGGTCGAGGGTGTCGAAGTCGGCATCCGGCAGAGCACCGAGCTGGCCAGTGAGGGTCGTCTTACTGAAGCGCATTCCGGGCCACTCGCGATCAGCGATCTGCGCCATGCGCTCCACGAGGGGTCCGGCGCCATCGATTCCCTTCAGGACATCACCGAGGTTCACGTCGATGTTGGGAGGATCGAAGGGGCTATCGAGGATCTTGTCCTGTTCACGGGTCATATGCTGCATATACGCCAACAGCCCGCAGCCAAGATCGCGGGCCATCTGGTCGTGTTGCAGATGATAGAGACCCGCCATGGTCAGGTACACCGGCCCGTCGGATTGAGGCGTGTAGCCGCGTCCCCACCACCCGACGGCCCGGTAGCCGTCCTGAACATGACCCTGGCCGACCACAGGGAAGCTGTGGAGCACTTTCATCGCGTCGTGGCCGTGCTTACGCATGCGGTGGGCGACGTAGAAGAAGTTGGGGAAGCGCTGGTGATCGACGAACGTCGTCCACGCAATGTTAAGAAGGAGTCGTTGCTCCTCGGTAAGCGGGGCTGTCAGTGCTGCCATGGCGTCTGCCTCCGGGTGGGCGGCCATCAGGATAGAGGGACGGCCCAGCTGGAGCAGACATCTTCGGGGTCCGCAGGCACCAGACTCGCTCTCGGCCTACTGAGAGTGCTGTACGTCACCGACCAGCAGGAGCATGCCTGCTCACACACTGATAATCAGCCAATTCCAGGATGGGGTGGGGTCCAGGGCGGCATTCCGCCGAAGATGCCGTGACCTGCACAACCACGCGACGTGGTGAGCTCAATGTTTTTCCTTCTCAGTAAGATACTTCCTGATTATCCGTCCTAGCACTTCACCTTCATGGGCACGCTCGTTGAAGACCGCCCGCTGGAAGGATTCGTAGTCCTTGATCTCCAAGAATGCTGTCATCCATTTCGCATGCGGGTGGCGATGACCACAGCACATTAGACGGGTACAGACTCGTCGAGACGTGCCAAGCTTTGGTGTTCTCCAGGGGTGGTGCGGATACCCCCTCAGCTCCTCCTTGCAGCGCGTAAGGATCTGGAACAGCTCTGCCTTATTCCGATGCCGCTCGCTCCCGTAGTGCAACCCAAACCACTCACGGCGATCCGGATCTGCTATCTCCCGCTGGACGCGCTCTACCCTCCTCGTGATCCCGGCGTACACCTCGGGCCTCATAGCCCGCGTCGCGAAGCCTGCCTTCGGATACCTGTGGTGTAGATCCAAGTTCGCTACCCAGTTCCTCGCAGTACGGCCCTTCTTCCAGCGATTGCAGTCATCACAGGCTGGAACAAAGTTCCACCAGATGTCTGCTCCTCCATCTGCGATGGGCTTCTCATGATCGATTGTCGAGGCAGCCGATCGGCCACAGTACGTGCACAGTCCGCGTTGCGCGGTCAGGACCATGAGCCATTGCCAGGTCTTCTGCTGGGCCCTCTCACCACGACGGATCTTGTCCACCACACGCCCCCTCTGACTCAGTTGTGGGATCGTAAGAGGTCGCGCTGACACTTGGCGCGTGTTCATCAACCTGACTCGAGGGAGGGCGGTCACCGGGCACAGAGGAGCGGAGTCAAGGGTGATGTACTCCGTACTCACTGCCTCGCCCAGCAGACTCCACCTCGTCAGACCGCTAGCTTGACGGTGCTCTGGTCTATCGAATCGGCCCGAACGGGCAAGGCCAGCAACGCCGTAAAGGTGACTTGGATGCCGGACCTGGTAGTCATCCGGGAGATCCGCCGAATCAGATCGACCGTCGCCGGTGCCCCGTCGTCCGTCTCAGCCATAAGGGAACGCAGCGACAGGGCGAACTCCCATGAGCTGGAAACGAAGCAGAAGCTGCCGAGCTCCGGTGCCGTCGCGAGCCGGAAGACGAGGCGGCAGTCCGGTGTCGGCCCCTCCCCCGCCCTGGCCCTCGCCTTGCGGTCGCTCAGCTCGCCGGCGCATCCGCACGGGCGGCTGGCATCGGCGCCCGGTTCCAAGAACTGTTCACCGTCACAGATGTGCGCCTTGGGTCCTTCACCCAGCACCATGCGGTTGACCGCGGTTGCGAGCTCCGTAACCACGACGGTCACGGTGTCACCACTGAGCACGACCTCGAAGCCATCGCCGTCCTCGCTCGTTCGCGGCTCAGCGGTCCGGAAAGCCTCGGCAACCGATTCGGCGACGGACGGATCGCAGATGGTCAGAAGCCACGAGGAGAGAGGCACCGCTTCCTTCCCCGGGCCGGATTCCGCCCACAGACGGCCGACGCACGCCGCCTCCGTATCCGCCCACGTATCGATCACAGCACCCTCCCGGCACAAGAAGACTCGAACCGGAAGGGTGCACGCTCAGTTCCTGCTTGGTGGTGCCGGGCTGATCGGTGTAGGAACCCTCCCCCGCCTCAGATGATCCGTTCGAGGTGCGGGCCGTGGAGGATGCCCGCGTGCCAACGGCGCGGTGCCGAGAACGGCCAGAGCGTGACCCGGACGCCAAAGTCCTTGAGGATCTCCTTCTTGGCCAGGTTGTCAGGGGCCTTGCGCCACTTGTCCTCGATGGTCTCGCCCGTCGGTCGCGTCACCATGCCGGGAGCACGCACCGGCAGGCGGCGCAGCATCGACAGTTCCCGGCCCATCTCGGCGTAGCGGTCCCGGAACCAGGCCGCGTCGTCCGGTGCGTCGTAGAGCCCGGCCTCGCGGTCGTCGCGAAGACGCCGGCGAGCAGCTTCGACCTCCGCGATGCGTTCGGGGGTGCCGTCGCCCGCGTCGTAGACGGTTTCCATGATCATGCCCTTGCCGTACTGGGCGAGGAACCAGTTCTCGATGCGGGCATCCAGGCCCTTGACCGTGAAGGACGGGGAGGGCTTGCAGTGTTCGGCACCGATGAGGCCCCTCCAGCGGGCCTTGCACTGGTAGCGCCGTCCGCCTCGTTCCTCCGGGGTGGGGTGGGTGTTGAGCTGAGTGTGGCACTGGCCGCAGAAGACGATGCCGGTGAGCAGGTACTTATGGTTCGAGACCCGGTCGCCGGCCGGGTGCGCCCTGCCCCGCTGCCGGATCACGCGCTTGAGGGCCTCGTGCGTGGGCCGGTCCCACAGGGGTTCGGCGATGCGTATCGGGTGGCCGTCCTCGCCAATGACCGGGCGTTGGCCGTGCATGAGGTATCCCAGTGCGGCTTCGGAGAGGAGGATGTCGCGCAGTCCGGAGGACTGCCAGGGGCGGCCCGAGGGGCGGCGGCCGTAGAGCACCGCCCGGTGATCGCTCGGGGACAGCTCCCCCGCCCGGGTCAGCCGGACGGCCTCGGACGACGGGGTGAACACCTCGGGATCGGAGAGGATCCGCCGGGCCACGGTGCGGATCACCGTGGAGGCGTGGGGGTGAAGCGCGACGTGGTCCACGGCCGCCGTGGGCGCCAGGCGTATGAACTCGTAGCCGTACGACGGCTTGGCCTTGACCCGGCCCTTCTGCCGGGCCTTGATGGTCGCCTCGCGGTTGCGGCGCTGGATGGCACGCAGCTCCATCTGCGCGCCCCAGGCTTCCATGGTGAAGCGGTTCTCGTCGTTCGGGTCGTCCAGGTCCCAGGGACCGTCATGGCCGTAGGTCAGCAGCAGCTTCCCGGTGTCCCGCATCATGTAGCCGGTGTTGAGGCAGTCCACGAGGTTACGGCCGAGACGGTCCACGGCGGCCCCCACGATGCCGTCGTACGGTCCGCGCTCACCCCGCAGCCAGGGGCCGAGCCTCGGGCGGGTCATCGGGTCGGTCGCGCCGGAGACCTCCCAGTCGTCGGCCCAGGCCATGACGTGCCCGCCGACGGACTCGACAGCGGCGAGCACGTTGTCACGCTGGCGCTCCGGCGAGCTGGTGGCTGCGGACATCTGGGAGAGGCGGCGGACTCCGACGAGGCATCGACCACAACCGTCATAGGGACGTTCGATCATGTTTCGAGCCATACCATGCATACCGCAGCCTCCGCCGGTGTGTACTTAACGGCGGTAGGTCTCCAGCAGCCGGAGCCAGATCTCGCTGATCGTCGGGTACGACGGGACCGCGTGCCAGAGCCGGTCCACGGGGACCTCTCCCACCACCGCGATCGTCGCCGAGTGGAGGAGTTCGCTCACCGCGGGGCCGACGAAGGTGGCGCCCAGGAGGATACGGCGGTCGAGGTCGACGACGAGGCGGGCGCGGCCCCGGTAGCCGTCGGCGTAGAGGGAGGCGCCCGCGACCGAGGCGATGTCGTGGTCGACGGCGCGGACGCGATGGCCCGCGGCCTCGGCTTCGGCGAGGGAGAGGCCGACGGCCGCGGCCTCGGGGTCGGTGAAGACGACCTGGGGGGCGCCCGCCGTGTCGGCGGTGGCGCTGTGGGCGCCCCAGCGGTCGGTTTCGAGGAGGGGGACGCCCTGGGCGCGGGCGACGATCGCGGCGGCGGCGATCCGGGCCTGGTACTTGCCCTGGTGGGTGAGGAGGGCGCGGTGGTTGACGTCGCCGACGCCGTAGAGCCAGTCGCTGCCCAGGACCCGGAGGCTGTCGTCGACGGAGAGCCAGGAGCCGGGGGCGAGTCCGACGGTGTCGAGGCCGATGTCGTCGGTGCGCGGGGCGCGGCCGGTCGCGAAGAGGACCTCGTCGGCCTCGACACGGTCGCCGTCGGCGAGGACGAGGGTGACGGGGCCGCTGCCGCCGTCCCGGACGACCGCGGTGACATCGGTGTTCAGCCGGATGTCGGCGCCCGCTTCGGTGAGGGCGTCGACGATGTGTTCGCCCACGAAGGGCTCCATCCGGGGCAGCAGTCGCCCGCCGCGGACGAGGAGGGTGACCCGGGCGCCGAGCGCCTGCCAGGCGGTGGCCATCTCGACGCCGACGACACCGCCGCCGACGACGGCGAGCCTGCCGGGTACGGCGCGGGCGCTGGTGGCCTCTCGGCTGGTCCAGGCCCTGGCGCCGGCCAGGCCTGGCAGGTCGGGGAGGACGGCGCGGCTGCCGGTGCAGACGGCGACGGCGTGGCGGGCGGTCAGGACGTGGTGTTCGCCTTCGGCGCTGTCGACGACGACTTCGCGGGGGCCGCGCAGTCTGCCCCGGCCCCGGTAGAGCCGGGCGCCGGTGGAGTCGAGCCAGGCGACCTGGCCGTCGTCCTTCCAGTGGGAGGCGTACTCGTCGCGGTGGGCGAGTACGGCGGCGGTGTCCAGCGGTCCCTGGACCGCCTGGCGGACTCCGGGGACCCTGCGGGCGTCGGCCCGGGTGATCGCCGGGCGCAGCAGGGCCTTGCTGGGCATGCAGGCCCAGTACGAGCATTCGCCGCCGACGAGTTCGCTCTCCACGACGGCGGCGCTGAGGCCCGCCGCCCGGACCCGGTCGGCGACGTTCTCGCCGGTGGGGCCGGCGCCGATCACCACGACGTCGTACTCCACGGAATCCGGCCTCGCAGCGTCCATGATGTCCGGTGTCCTTCCCTGTCCGACGTTGTCACAGCCCGTAAACAGCTTGTCCGGTTTCTGTCGATCATCACACAGGATCGCGGCTCCTGTCGGGGACACGGCGGCGGTCCCGGGGACATGGGCGGGGGATCGACGGGCAGGAATAGCCGGACCGGGGGCGCCGTTGTCACCGGAGCCGGAGCGGGCGAAAGCGCCCGGACAAGACAAGGAGCATGTTATGAGCACGGTTGAGCTCACCAAGGAGAACTTCGACCAGGTGATGTCGGAGAACGACTTCGTCCTGATCGACTTCTGGGCTTCCTGGTGCGGCCCGTGCCGGCAGTTCGCGCCCGTCTACGAGGGCGCGGCCGAGCGCCACCCCGATCTGGTCTTCGGGAAGGTCGACACCGAGGCCCAGCAGGAGCTGGCCGCGGCGTTCGAGATCCGGTCCATTCCCACCCTTATGATCGTCCGCGACCGGGTCGCGGTCTTCGCCCAGCCGGGCGCGCTGCCGGAGGCGGCGCTGGAGGACGTGATCGGCCAGGCCCGGGCGCTGGACATGGACGAGGTGCGCAAGTCGGTGCAGGAGGCCGAGGGCGCTCGGGGCGGCGAGTAGGGCGCGGGCAGGGGGCCGCGGCCCGCACCGGGCCGGTGCCGCCCACCGGGCCGCCGCGCGGTGCGGTGCCGTAGCCGCCGGCTCCGTACCGGCGCCGCCGCGGTTCAGTCGCGTGACGGGTCCACGACTCGTACCGACAGGCCGTAGTCCAGTTCGGCACCGTCCACGAGCAGTGCCTCGACGGTACGGGTCACCGGGTCGATGTCGGCGACGACGCCGTGGCCCGCGTACCGCGGATAGCCGGACGCCCCCCATTCGCCGGTCGCCTCCACGACGGCGGAGCGGATGGCGTCCTGGGCCAGCTGCGCCGCGTCGTGTCCCACCACGTGCTCGGGCACGAGGAGGATCTCGTAGCGCTGCGGTTGGGTAGTCATGCGAGTGACGGTAGAGCGGCGGAACCGTCGCCGCACCCGCACCGGGGACGGTCCGCCCCCGAAGGGGCCGTCAGGTGGAGTCACGGCCTATCGCCCTGGCCCCCATCAGATCGTGGACGACGGGTTCGTCGGCGGGGTCGCGTACCACCCGGTCGACGAGTTCGGCGAGCCGCCGCCCGGTGACGAGATCGATGTGGACGGTGCTGAGCCGGGGGCGCTGGAGCCTTCCGAGGAGCAGATCGTCGGCGCCGATGACGGCGGTCTCGGCCGGTATCGCGATGCCTTCGTCCTGGAGGGCGCGCATCAGCAGTACGGCGTAGTCGTCGTTGTAGGTGAAGACCGCGTCGAGCCCCAGCCGCCGCCAGCGGGCGGCCAGCGCCGCCGCCGGTTCCTCCTCGTACGGCAGGGGCAGCGCCTCGATCCGGGCGCCCGCCGCCGCGGCGGCCCTGCGGGCGCCTTCGATCCGGGGTTCGGAGAACCGTTCGAGGCCGGTCTCCTGGGGCATGACGACCCCGATGGCGCGACGGCCCCGTTCGACCAGATGGGCGACGGCCCGGGCGCCGACCTCCCGCTGGTCCATCACGAAGCAGTGCGCGCCGGTGACCCGCCGGGAGCCGAGGGTGACCACGGCCCGGGCGCCGGAGCGCTTGAGGACGTCGACGCCGTGCGGGGTCAGTCCGACCTCGCCGAGGGCGACGACGGCGACCGGCCGCAGTTCGGCCCAGGCGCGGGCCGCCTCGTCACCGTCGAGTCCCAGACTGCCGTACTGGACGACGGTGTAGTCGAGACGCCGCAGGGCCGCCTGGAGTTCGGCCAGGAAACGCCCGTAGAGGGGTCCGGCGGGCAGGGTCGCGGGCGGCAGGACGACCATCCGGGTGTGTCCGGCGCGCAGGCTCCTGGCCGCCGCGTGGGGTACGTAGCCCAGTTCCTCGGCGGCCTCGCGGACCCGGCGCCGGGTGGGCTCGCTGATCCGCACGGACGCGGTGTTGTTGAGGACGTACGAGACGGTGGCCCGGGAGACCCCGGCTAAGCGGGCGACATCGGCGCTGGTGGGTACGGAACGGTCCGCGGTCTGTTTGGGTGTCTGGCTCATCGCCCTCGGCATCATTCCAGAACGACCCTGCACAACGTCGGCCGGTTGGCCGGATCCGACGCCGGGGATATCGCGCCAACTGCCGTACGGGCGAGGTGTGTTCCGGCGGGCACACCGGTGGGGCCCGGTCCGTTCGGGCCCGGGTGGTCAGGATCCGAAGGCCGTACGGAAGGCTTCGAAGGCGGCCCGGGCCTTGGTGCGGTCCAGTACCGCGAACTCCACCTGGTCGAAGTGGCGGGCGAACCGGCCGTCGCCGGTGAGCAGCGCCCGGAAGGTCCCGGCGACGGTCGCCGGGTCGTTGCGGAAGACTCCGCAGCCCCAGGCGCCGAGCACGATCCGGCGGTAGCCGCGGTCCACCGCGACCTCCAGTACGCGTTCGGCGCGGGAGGCGAGCGCGGCCGGGACGAGGTGGGCGCGTTCCGGCTCCCGGCGGGCCACCACCCCGGCGTTGGGCGCGGGCGAGGTCAGGAAGCCGATGTGCCGCGGGGCGTCGAGCGGCCGGTCCCGGTGGTCGCGGAAGACGGGGACGGCGGGCGAGTGGATCACCCGGTCCGAGTAGAGGGGGTCGCGGTTCTCGCGGTGATATTCGTAGTACTCGGGGGCCCGCAGCAGGGTCTCGTAGAGCGCGGAGGCCCGGCAGAGCGCCTCCTCCTGGGCCTGGGCGCCGTTGACGTAGCCCCCGCCGGGGTTGCGGGCGGAGGCGAAGTTCAGTACCGCGACCGGTTCGGGTGACGCGTCGGCGAGCCGCAGGGCCGCCGACGTGCTGCTCGCGCCGGTGACCCGGAACTCCGTCACCCGGTCGGTCCCGGGGGTGACGGCCAGCGGTCCGGGCCCGTGGAGCCGGGTGCCTTCGAGGGCCTCGGCGAGCCGGTCCCCGAAGGGGACGAGACGGCCGCCGGAGGCGGGATAACGGCCCGCCGCGATGAATTCCTGGTTCTCCCGGGCGATCGCCCGCAGTCGTGCGCTCATTCCCGTCATCCTTGTTGACCTGCGAAGACGGCGGCAAATGGATTTCGGCGACGGAGTGCGACCGGCCCGTCGCGGCGCCGGGGCGCCCTTGTGCGGCCGGGTGAGGGTGGCTTTAGGTTGGCAGGGGTGCCTTCACAAGAGGAGCCGTCATGCGACTGTCCGAAGCGGGCGACCCCGCCCGGCCCATCAAGGAAGCGGAGGCGGAGGATCTGCTCCGCTGCATCTGCTTCAAGACCGGCCCTCCCCGCGCCGTGGGCGTGGAGCTGGAGTGGCTCGTACACGAGAAGCACGACCCCCGCCGCCGGGTCCCGGCCGACCGGCTCACGGCGGCCCACGAGGGGGCCCGATCCCTGCCGCTGGCCTCGGCCGTCACCGTGGAGCCCGGCGGGCAGCTGGAACTCAGCTCGGCCCCGGCCGCCTCCCTGATGGAGTGCGTCGACGCCGTCGCGGCCGATCTCCGCGCCGTCCGCGCCCTGCTCGACCGGGACGGTCTGGCCCTCACCGGTACCGGACTCGACCCCTGGCGGGCACCCCGCAGACTGCTGCGCGAGCCCCGTTACGACGCCATGGAGGCGTACCTCGACCGGACCAGTCCCTGCGGCCGGGTGATGATGTGCTCGTCCGCGTCGATCCAGGTCTGCCTGGACGCCGGGGAGGAGGAGCCGGGGCCGCTGGGTCTGGGCAGACGCTGGCGGCTGGCGCACCTCCTGGGCGCGGTCCTGACCGCCGCCTTCGCCAACTCCCCCGTCCTGGAGGGCCGTACCACCGGCTGGCGCTCCACCCGGCAGGCCATCTGGGCCCAGCTCGACGCGGTCCGGCCGATCGCGCCGCCGCTGGACCGCGAGCCCCGCGACGCCTGGGCCGCCCATGTGCTGGACGCGCCGGTGATGGTGGTACGCCCCGCGGGCGACGGGCCCTGGGAGCGGCCCCGGGGGCTGACGTTCCGCCGGTGGATACGGTCCCGGGCGCCCCGGCCGGCCACCCGCGCCGACCTCGACTACCACCTGACGACGCTCTTCCCGCCGGTCCGGCCGCGCGGCCATCTGGAGCTGCGGATGATCGACGCCCAGCCCGGCGACGACGGCTGGCAGGTGCCGCTGGCGGTCACGGCGGCCCTCTTCGACGATCCGGAGGCCACCGAGCTGGCCTATCGGACCGTGAAGCCGCTGGCGGAGCGGGCCGGACCGCGGCCCGCGCCGCGCAATCCGCTCTGGCTGGACGCCGCCCGGCACGGGCTGGCCGACCCCGAGCTGCGGGGCGCGGCCGCGGCCTGTTTCGGCGCGGCGCTGGAGGCGCTGCCGAGGACGGGCGCGTCGCGCCGGGTGCAGGACGCGGTGGCCGGGTTCCACGAGCGCCATGTGCTGCGCGGCCGATGTCCCGCCGACGACCATCCGCCGCCGTCCCCGGGGAAGGAGCCACGAGGGTGACCACCGACGACACCGCTTCCGACCGGCGCGGGCCGTCCGAGCCGGACGCGCCGGACGCGCTGCGGGACCGCGCGCTCGACGCGCTGACCGCCGCCCGGGCCAGGACCGCCCTGCTCACCGACGCCGTCGACGACGGCGAGCTGACCGCCCAGCACTCGCCCCTGATGTCGCCCCTGGTCTGGGATCTCGCGCATATCGGCAACCAGGAGGAGCAGTGGCTGCTGCGCACGGTGGGCCGCCGGGCCGCCCTGCGCCCCGAGATCGACTCCGTCTACGACGCCTTCGAGTATCCGCGTGCCACCCGCCCGGCCCTGCCCCTGCTGCCGCCGCCGGAGGCCCGGCGCTACGCGGCCGAGGTCCGCGACCGGGTCCTCGACGTCCTCGGCTCCGCCCCGCTGGTCGGCGGCGGGCCGCTCACCGACGCGTCGTTCGCCTTCGGGATGATCGCCCAGCACGAGCAGCAGCACGACGAGACCATGCTCATCACCCATCAGCTGCGGCGCGGCCCGGTGGCGCTCACCGCGCCCGAGCCGCCGTGCCCGGCGGCGGGCGGCGTACCGCTCGCGCTCACCGGGCCGGCCGAGGTCCTGGTGCCCGGCGGCCCGTTCACCATGGGCACCTCGACCGAGCCGTGGGCGCTGGACAACGAACGGCCCGCCCACCCCCGCGACGTCCCCGCCTTCTTCCTGGACACCGCCCCGGTGACCTGCGGGGCGTACCGGGCCTTCATCGACGACGGCGGCTACCACGACCCCCGGTGGTGGGAGGCGGAGGGCTTCGCCCAGATCCGGCGGCACGCCGTCGAGGCGCCGCTGTTCTGGCGGCGCGACGGCGGCGGCGGATGGCTGCGCCGCAGGTTCGGGGTGGTCGAGCCGGTCCCCGACGACGAGCCCGTCCTCCACATCAGCTGGTACGAGGCCGACGCCTACGCCCGCTGGGCCGGACGGCGGCTGCCGACGGAGGCCGAATGGGAGAAGGCCGCCCGGCACGACCCGGCGACCGGCCGGTCCCGCCGCTTTCCCTGGGGGGACGCCGACCCCACCCCGGAGCGGGCCAATCTGGGCCAGCGCCATCTGCGGCCCGCACCCGCCGGGAGCTATCCGGGCGGGGCCTCACCGCTCGGCGTACGGCAGCTCATCGGCGATGTGTGGGAGTGGACGGCCAGCGATTTCCTGCCCTATCCGGGGTTCGTCGCCTTCCCCTACCGGGAGTACTCGGAGGTCTTCTTCGGACCGGCCCACAAGGTGCTGCGCGGCGGCGCCTTCGGGGTCGATCCGGTGGCCTGCCGGGGCACGTTCCGCAACTGGGACCTGCCGGTACGCCGCCAGATCTTCGCCGGATTCCGTACCGCGCGGGACGTCTGATGTGCCGCCATCTGGCCTATCTGGGGCCGCCGCTGCCGCTGGGCGAGGTCCTGACCGCGCCCCCGCACTCCCTGCTGCGCCAGTCGTGGGAGCCGCGCCGCCAGCGCCACGGCACGGTCAACGCGGACGGCTTCGGGGTGGGCTGGTACGCGCCGGGGGATCCGGTGCCCGGCCGCTACCGGCGCTCCGGGCCGGTCTGGGCCGATCCGTCCTTCGCCGACCTGGTCCGGGTGGTCCGCGGCGGCGCCTTCCTGGGAGCCGTACGCGACGCCACCGTCCCGGGCCCCGACGGCGAGGCGGCGGCGGCACCGTTCGCCGCCGGGCCCTGGCTGTTCAGCCACAACGGCGCCGTCACGGGCTGGCCCCGGAGCGTCGCCCCGCTGGCGGCGGCGCTGCCCGCGGCGGATCTGCTGGCGCTGGAGGCCCGCTGCGACGCGGCGCTGCTGTGGGCGCTGGCGCTGCGGCGGCTGCGCGACGGCGACGAGCCGGGCGACGCGCTCGCCGCGACCGTCCACGAGACGGCGGGCGCGGCCCCCGGCTCCCGGCTCAATCTGCTGCTCACCGACGGCATGACGGTCACGGCCACCGCCTGGGGCGATTCCCTGTGGTATCTGGCCGGGCCCGGCGCGCCCGGCGGGGGCACGGTCGTGGCCTCGGAGCCGTACGACGACGATACGCGCTGGCGCGAGGTCCCCGACCGCACCCTGCTGCGGGCCACCCGTGCCGAAGTTCTCCTGACCCCCCTCAAGGAGCCTGCCACGTGAGTCCGTTCGTTCTGACCCGCACCCTGCCCGAGGACGCCACCGGCGCCGCGCTGCGCGCCGATGTCCGCGAGGGGCTGACCGCCGTGCCCAAGACCCTGCCGCCGAAGTGGTTCTACGACGCCCGGGGCAGTGCCCTGTTCGACGAGATCACCCGGCTGCCGGAGTACTACCCGACCCGCGCGGAGCGGGAGATCCTGCTCGACCGCTCCGCCGGGATCGCCGCGGCGAGCGGGGCCCGCACCCTGGTGGAGCTGGGCTCCGGCTCGTCCGACAAGACCCGTCATCTGCTGGCCTCCCTCGGCGGTCCGCTCGGCTATGTGCCGGTGGACGTGAGCGAGAGCGCGCTGACGGGGGCGGCGCGCACCCTGCTCGCCGAGCGGCCTGAGCTGGACATCCACGCGCTGGTGGCGGACTTCACCGCCGGTCTCCGGCTGCCGGACACGCCCGGCCCCCGGCTGGTGGCGTTCCTCGGCGGGACGATCGGGAATCTGCTGCCGGACGAGCGCGCGCGCTTCCTGGCGTCGGTACGGGCGCTGCTGGCGCCCGGGGACACCTTTCTGCTCGGTACCGATCTGGTGAAGGATCCGGCGGTCCTGGTCCGGGCGTACGACGACGCGGCGGGGGTGACGGCCGAGTTCAACAAGAACGTGCTGCGGGTGCTGGCCCGGGAGCTGGACGCGGACGCCGATCCGGACGACTTCGACCATGTGGCGCTCTGGGACCCGGACCGGGAGTGGATCGAGATGCGGCTGCGGGCCCGCTCGGCGCTCACCGTGAAGTTCCCGGAGCTGGGGATCGCGGTGCCGTTCGACGCGGGCGAGGAGGTCCGTACGGAGGTGTCCGCCAAGTTCCGCCGGGAGGGCGTACGGGACGAGCTGGCCGCGGCCGGTCTGCGGCTGACGCACTGGTGGACGGACCGGGCCGGAAGGTTCGCCCTGTCGCTGTCGGCGCCGGAGTGAGCGGCCCGGAGCAGACGGGGACGGGGGCGCGCCGTGCGCTCCCCCGCCCCCGGCGTCACCGGTCCGGGCTCAGAGCGTCGCGGAGAGGGTCTTGGTGATCTCGTCGGACACCTGCTGGGCGTTCCGCTCGATGTCGCCGCCCTGGAGGACCTCGGTCATATAACGCTTGATGGGGTTGTCCAGCTCGACATTGGCCCAGCGGGGCGAGTTGGGCGTGGCCTTGCTGCCCGGGGCACCGGCGCCGCGCGCCATGGCCATATTGCTCTCGCCGGAGACCACATTGCCGAGGGACTTCTTGTTGGGCACGTAGTTCATGGTGCGGGCGAGGTCGGTCTGCCACTTCTCGCTCGCGAGGGCCTTGATGACCTCGACGGCCTCGGCCCGGTTCTTCGCCTTGTCCGGGATGATCAGGTCGGAGCCGCCGGTGAAGACGGCGCCCGGCTTGTCGGACTCCTTGCCGGGTATCGCGAAGTAGCCCAGCTTGCCCTTGAGGGCGGGGTTGGCCTTGAGGATCTGGGCGGTGGCGCCGGGCGTGTCGATCAGCTGGGCCACATCGCCCTTGGCGAAGACCTCGGCCTGCTTCGGGTTCCGCTCGTCGCGGTTCTTCGGGCCGCGGCCGAGGGCCTGGAGCTCCTGGTAGAACTTCATGCCCTTCAGGGCGGCGGGGCTGTCCAGCTCGCCCTGCCAGGAACCGCTGCGCTCGACGGCGAGTTCGCCGCCTTCTTCCCAGACGAAGCCCGCGAAGACGTACCAGTCCTGGCCGGGCAGATAGATGCCCTGGTTGCCGCCCTTGTTGAGCTTCTTGGTGGTGTTGATCCACTCTTCCTGGTTGGTGGGCAGGTCGGTGACGCCCGCCTCGCGGAAGAGGTCCTTGTTGTAGATCACCACGCGGTTGGCCGCGTACCAGGGGATGCCGTACTGGGCGCCGTCGATGTTCCCGGGGTCGGCGAGACCGGGCAGCCAGTCCTCCTGGCCGAGGTCGCGGGTGGACTCCACGGTGAGATCGGTGAGCGCGTCGGTCTCCGCGTACTGGGCGACCTGGGTGTTGCCGACCTCGATCACATCGGGGGTGTCCGTACCCTCCAGGGCCGCGTTCACCTTCTTGCCGATGCCCACCCAGTCCTGGAAGGCGAACGTCAGATCCACGGACGGATTGTCCCGTTCATACGCCTTGGTGAAGCGTTCGATGAACTCGTCCGACGCGCTGTCCTTCATCAGCCAGATCTTCACCGTGGTCTTGTCGGACCCGGAGATGACGCCGCAGCCGGTGAGCGAGGCGAGGCACACCAGTGCGACGGAAATGGGGACAGGGCGGCTTCTCACAACGTTCACCTTATGGCATGAAAATGTGAACCCGATGGGGGGTATCGCGTTCAGGGACGCGCAGGGCGTGGCTGGATTTTGGTATGCACCAAAAGGTGAGGTCAACCCCCGAAGAGACCTCAACCCGGACACCTCGCCCATCGTCCATTTCCGGAACGGAGTGGAGTGAGCGTACCGAGAGGAGAGCAACCCCCGTGCCGAATCACACTTACCGGGTCACCGAGATCGTCGGAACCTCCCCCGAGGGTCTCGATCAGGCCATTCTTAATGGGATCAACCGCGCGAACCAGACACTTCGCGGGCTGGATTGGTTCGAAGTCACCCAGGTGCGCGGCCATCTGTCCGACGGCCGCGTGGACCACTACCAGGTCGGGCTGAAGGTCGGTTTCCGGCTGGAGGACGGTGCCTGACGGGTCGCCGCGCCGCCGCGCCGGACCCTCGCGGCGGCCCTATGTTTTTGGCCACAGGCATATGCGGATGGCACCTCCACTTGTGAAATCCGCATGTCGGGGCGGCAGGCGCGCCGAGGTGCCGCAGCCGTCGGCAGATCCGGGCACGACCGCCGCCCGCCGGACGCCGGAGCCCGGATAGCCGGTCCGGAACTCCGGCTCCCGGCGCGGCCCGGCGGCAGACCGCCCCGGGCCGGGCGGGGCGGACCGCCGGACTCCGGCCGGTGCCCGGCGGACGAGGGGCCCGGCCGAAGGGAAGCGCCTAGAATCAGCCAGCGTGCCGAACTCTCATGACCCCTTTGTCCGCGTTCGTGGCGCGCGGGAGCACAATCTGCGCGATGTCGACGTGGATCTCCCCCGGGACGCCCTCGTGGTCTTCAGCGGTGTCTCGGGTTCCGGCAAGTCGTCCCTGGCGTTCGGAACGGTCTACGCGGAGGCGCAGCGCCGCTACTTCGAATCCGTCGCCCCCTACGCCCGCCGGCTGATCCACCAGGTGGGCGCCCCGGCGGTGGGCGAGATCACCGGGCTGCCGCCCGCGGTCTCGCTGGAGCAGCGCCGGTCCGCCCCGTCGTCCCGTTCGTCGGTGGGCACGGTCACCACGCTCTCCAACTCGCTGCGGCTGCTGTTCTCCCGGGCCGGTGACCATCCCCCGGGCACTGAGCGGCTCGACTCGGACGCCTTCTCGCCGAACACCGCCGCCGGGGCGTGCCCCGGCTGCCAGGGGCTCGGCCGGGTGCACGAGACGGACGAGGGCCTGCTGGTCCCCGATCCGTCCCGGTCGATCCGGGAGGGCGCGATCGCCGCCTGGCCGGGCGCCTGGCAGGGCAAGAACCTGCGGGACGTCCTGGACGCTCTGGGGTACGACGTGGACCGGCCGTGGCGGGAGCTGTCCGCGGCGGACCGCGAGTGGATCCTGCTCACCGACGAGCAGCCGGTGGTGACGGTGCATCCGGTCCGGGACGCGAACCGGATCCAGCGGCCGTACCAGGGGACGTACCAGAGCGCCCGGCGCTATGTGCTGCACACCTTCGCCACCTCGAAGAGCCGGACCCTGCGGGCCCGGGCCGAGCGGTTTCTGCGCTCGGCGCCGTGTGCCCGGTGCGGCGGGGCCCGGCTGCGGCCCGAGGCGCTGGCGGTGACCTTCGCGGGCCGGACGATCGCCGAACTCGCGGCCCTGCCGCTGGACGGCCTGGCCCGGGTGCTGGCGGCGGCCGACGGGGACGCGGCGGCCCGGGTCCTGACGGCGGATCTGCTGGCCCGGATCGCCGGGGTCACCGAACTCGGCCTGGGCTATCTCTCCGCCGACCGGCCCGCGCCCACCCTCTCCAGCGGCGAGTTGCAGCGGCTGAGGCTCGCGACCCAGCTCAGGTCGGGGCTCTTCGGTGTGGTCTACGTCCTCGACGAGCCGTCGGCGGGGCTGCATCCGGCCGATACCCGGTCGCTGCTGACCGTCCTCGGCCGGCTGAAGGCGGCGGGCAACTCGGTCTTCGTGGTGGAGCACCATCTGGACGTGATGCGGGCCGCGGACTGGATCGTCGACGTGGGCCCGGGCGCGGGCGACCGCGGCGGCCGGATCCTGCACAGCGGCCCGCCCGAGGAGCTGGCGGCGGTGGCGGAGTCGGCGACGCGCCGTTTCCTCTTCGGCGGCGGCTCCGGCGGCGGTCGTCCACCGGGGGATCCGGCGACGGAGACCGCGCCGGCGGCCCGGCGACCGCGTGAGGCGTCGGAGTGGCTCTCCCTCGGCCCGGTGCGCCGGCACAATTTGCGCGGTGTCCGGGTCCGGATCCCGCTCGGTGTGCTGACCGCCGTCACCGGGGTGTCGGGTTCGGGCAAGTCGACGCTGGTCGGGGAGATCACCGGGGACGTGCCCGGGGTGGGCCGGCTGGTGACCGTCGACCAGAAGCCGATCGGCCGTACGCCCCGGTCCAATCTCGCCACCTACACCGGGCTCTTCGACACCGTCCGCAAGCTCTTCGCCGCCACCGACGAGGCCCGCTCGCGCGGCTACGGCGCGGGCCGGTTCTCGTTCAATGTCGCGGGCGGGCGGTGCGAGGAGTGCCAGGGCGAGGGGTTCGTCGCGGTCGAGCTGCTCTTTCTGCCCAGTACGTACGCGCCCTGCCCGGTCTGCGCGGGCGCCCGGTACAACGAGGAGACCCTGGCGGTACGCCACCGGGGGCTGACCGTCGCCGAGGTGCTGGATCTGACGGTGGAGGCGGCGGCCGACCGGTTCGCGGACGTCCCGGCGGCGGCCCGCAGTCTGTCGACCCTGCTGGACGTGGGCCTCGGTCATCTGCGGCTGGGGCAGCCCGCGACCGAGCTGTCCGGCGGCGAGGCGCAGCGGATCAAGCTGGCGAGCGAGTTGCAGCGGTCGCGCCGGGAACGGACGGTGTACGTCCTCGACGAGCCGACCGCCGGACTGCACCCGGCGGATGTCGAGGTGCTGATGCGGCAGCTCGACGGGCTGGTGGCGGGCGGGCACTCGGTGGTCGTGGTGGAGCACGACATGACGGTGGTCGCGGGCGCCGACTGGGTGGTGGATCTGGGGCCGGGGGGCGGCGGCGCGGGCGGCCGGGTGGTCGCCGAGGGCACCCCCGCCGAGGTGGCGTCGGCGCCGGAGAGCCGTACCGCCCCGTGGCTGGCCCGGGCCCTGGGCGTACGGCCCGCCGCCTGACGGGTCCGTCGCCTGACGGGGCCGCCGCGACCGGGCCGCCGTACGGCCCCTCCCCCGGCCCGGCGCGCCGGGTACGGCCGCACATCCGTCCCGGCGCGCCGCCGGGCGGGGTCAGCGCCCGGAGCGGCGGGTGGCGCGCAGCCACTCCTTGTTCATCGCGGAGATCGACGGCAGCGGGATGCCCTTGGGGCAGGCGGTGGCGCACTCACCGGTGAGGGTGCAGCCGCCGAACCCCTCGTCGTCCATGGCGGCGACCATGTCGAGGACCCGGCTCTCCCGCTCGGGCGCGCCCTGCGGCAGCACATTGAGGTGATTGACCTTGGCCGAGGTGAAGAGCATCGCCGAGCCGTTGGGGCAGGCCGCCACACAGGCGCCGCAGCCGATGCACTCGGCGTGCTCGAAGGCGGTGTCGGCGTCGGCCTTGGGTACCGGGGTGGCATGGGCCTCGGGCGCCGAACCGGTGGGCACCGAGACATAGCCGCCCGCCTGGATGATCCGGTCGAACGCGGAGCGGTCCACGACCAGGTCCTTGACGACGGGGAAGGCCGCGGCCCGCCACGGTTCGACGTCGATGGTGTCGCCGTCGGCGAAGGACCGCATATGGAGCTGGCAGGTGGTGGTCCGCTCGGGCCCGTGGGCGTCGCCGTTGATGACCAGGCTGCACGCGCCGCAGATGCCCTCACGGCAGTCGTGGTCGAAGGCGACGGGGTCGTCGCCGCGGAGGATCAATTCCTCGTTGAGGGTGTCGAGCATCTCCAGGAACGACATGTCGGGGGAGATGTCGTCGACCTCGTAGAGGGCCATGGCGCCGGGTGCGTCGGGGCGCCGCTGGCGCCAGACGCGGAGGGTGAGCCTCATGCGTAGCTCCGCTGGGTGGGGTGGACGTATTCGAAGACGAGGGCTTCTTTGTGGAGGACGGGGGCGGGCCGGTCGCGGGGGAATTCCCAGGCGGCGGCGTAGCCGTACTCCTCGTCCCGGCGGGCGGCCTCGCCGTCCGGGGTCCTGGACTCCTCGCGGAAGTGGCCGCCGCAGGACTCGGCCCGGTGCAGGGCGTCGAGGCACATCAGCTCGGCGAGTTCGAGGTAGTCGACGACCCGGTTGGCCTTCTCCAGCGACTGGTTGAACTCCTCGCCGGTGCCGGGGACCTTGATCCGCCGCCAGAACTCCTCCCGGATCTGCGGGATGCGCTCCAGCGCCTTGCGGAGTCCTTCCTCGGTCCTGGACATCCCGCAGTACTCCCACATCACTTCGCCCAGCTCGCGGTGGAAGGAGTCGGGGGTGCGGTCGCCGTCGACGGCGAGCAGCAGCCGGAGCCGGTCCTCGGTCTCGGCGACCACGGCGACGGCCTCGGGGTGGCCGGCGTCGGGCCGCTCCCCGGGCGGGGTGCGGGCGAGATAGTCGTTGATGGTGGACGGCAGGACGAAGTAGCCGTCGGCGAGGCCCTGCATCAGGGCGGAGGCGCCGAGCCGGTTGGCCCCGTGGTCGGAGAAGTTGGCCTCGCCGACGGCGAAGAGGCCGGGGACCGTGGTCTGGAGGTCGTAGTCCACCCAGAGTCCGCCCATGGTGTAGTGGACGGCCGGGTAGATCCGCATGGGGACCTCGTACGGGTTCTCGGCGGTGATCCGCTCGTACATGTCGAAGAGGTTGCCGTACTTCTCGGCGACGCTGTCGCGGCCCAGCCGGCGGATGGCGTCGGCGAAGTCGAGATAGACGCCCTGGCCGCCGGGGCCGACGCCGCGGCCCTCGTCGCAGACGTTCTTGGCGGCCCGGGAGGCGATGTCGCGGGGCACCAGATTGCCGAAGGAGGGGTAGATCCGCTCCAGGTAGTAGTCGCGTTCGTGCTCGGGGATCTCGGCCGGGGGCCGGTCGTCGCCGCGGGCCTTGGGGACCCAGATCCGGCCGTCGTTGCGGAGCGACTCGCTCATCAGGGTGAGCTTCGACTGGTGGTCGCCGGTGCGGGGGATGCAGGTGGGGTGGATCTGGGTGAAGCAGGGGTTGCCGAAGTAGGCGCCCCGGCGGTGGGCCCGCCAGATCGCGGTGGCGTTGGAGTTCATGGCGTTCGTCGAGAGGTAGAAGACGTTGCCGTAGCCGCCGGTGGCCAGGACGACCGCGTCGGCGAAGTGGGTGGAGATCTCGCCGGTGATCAGGTCGCGGGCCACGATGCCCCGGGCCCGTCCTTCGATCACGATCAGATCGAGCATCTCGGTCCGCGGATGCATGGTGACGGTGCCCGCCGCGATCTGCCGGGCCAGAGCCTGGTAGGCGCCGAGGAGGAGCTGCTGGCCGGTCTGGCCGCGGGCGTAGAAGGTCCGGGAGACCTGGACGCCGCCGAAGGAGCGGGTGTCGAGGAGTCCGCCGTACTCCCGGGCGAACGGCACGCCCTGGGCGACGCACTGGTCGATGATCTCCACGGAGATCTGGGCGAGCCGGTGCACATTGGACTCCCGGGCCCGGAAGTCGCCGCCCTTGACGGTGTCGTAGAAGAGCCGGTGTACGGAGTCGCCGTCGTTCCGGTAGTTCTTGGCTGCGTTGATGCCGCCCTGGGCGGCGATGGAGTGGGCCCGGCGCGGGGAGTCCTGGTAGCAGAACTGCTCGACGTGGTAGCCCTGTTCGCCGAGGGTCGCCCCGGCCGCGCCCCCGGCGAGCCCGGTGCCGACCACGATGACGGTGTGCTTGCGCCGGTTGGCCGGGTTGACCAGCTTGGCCTCGAAGCGGCGGCGGTCCCAGCGTTCGGCGATCGGCCCGTCGGGCGCCTTGGTGTCGGTGATCGGGGCGCCGGTCTCGTACTCCGTGTAACTCATCTCAGCTCACCACTCCGGTCATGACTCCGACGGGGACGGCCACGAAGCCCGCGGTCAGTACGAGCGCGAGGCCGTTGGCGACGGCCTTCAGGGCCCGGTCGCGGGTGGCGCTGCCCGCGCCGAGGGTCTGCGCGGCGCTCCAGAAGCCGTGCCGGATGTGCAGTCCGACGGCGGCCATCGCCGTCAGATAGATGACATTGCCGTACCAGGTGGAGAAGGTCGCGACGACGTTCTCGTACGGCTTCCCGGGCTCGGCGTTCTCGTTCACCGTGAGGGTCGTCAGATCGAGGATGTGCCAGACCACGAAGAGGGCGATGATCACTCCGCCCCAGCGCATGGTGCGGGTGGCGTAGCTCGCCCGGCGACGGCGATGCGCGTAGCCGGTGGGGCGGGCCTTGATGTCGCGCCGGCTGAGCTGGTACGCGCTGACGCCGTGGGCGGCGATCGCGGCCAGCAGCCCGATCCGGACCAGCCACAGGGCCCACTCGTGGTGGAGCACGGGCGCGCCCATGGTCCGCAGCCAGTGGCCGTAGGCGTTGAACTCCTCCGGGCCGAAGAAGACCTTGAGGTTTCCCATCACATGCGCGACCAGATAGCCGAGCATGATCAGCCCGCTGACGGCCATCACGGCCTTCTTGCCGATCGTGGAGCCCCAGAACGAGCGCGGGGGGCGGGTCCCCGGTGCCCGTTTTCGGTCCGTACGCGTTGCCAGAGCCATGCCCGGAACGGTAGACGCGTACCTGACCAGTGGTCCAAGACATGATCCGGCTGATCTCCATAGCCATTGCCTATGGAGAGGCTATTCTGGGGTCATGCAGCTCCAGCAGCTCCAGTACTTCGTGGCCGTGGCGGAGACCCGGCATTTCACCCGGGCCGCCGAACTGGTCCATGTGTCGCAGCCGTCGCTCTCCCAGCAGGTGCGGGCGCTGGAGAGGGAGCTGGGGGCGGAGCTGTTCAGCCGGGCGCGGGGCAATATCGGGCTGACCGAGGCCGGGGAGGCGCTGCTGCCGCTGGCCCGGCGGATCCTGGCGGACGCGGACACGGCCCGGCTGGAGGTGCAGGAGCTGGCCCGGCTGCGCCGGGGCCGGGTACGGCTCGGGGCGACCCCGAGTCTCTGTACCGGGCTGCTCCCGGATGTGCTGCGCGCCTTCCACGACCGGCATCCGGGGATCCGGCTGCTGATCGACGAGGGCGGCTCGCACGATCTGGTGCGCGGTCTGGGCGGGGGCGCGCTCGATCTGGCGCTGATCGTGCTGCCGCTGCCGCCCGCCTCACCGGCGCTGACCACGGTCGAGCTGCTGCGCGAGGATCTGGTGGTGGTGTCGTCGGCGGCGGCTTCGGCCCCGCCGGATCCGGTCCGGATCGCCGATCTGCGGGAGGTCCCGCTGGTGATGTTCCGGCACGGCTACGACCTGCGGGAGCTGACGGTCGCCGCCTGCCGGGCGGCGGGTTTCGAGCCGTCGTTCACCGTGGAGGGCGGGGAGATGGACGCCGTACTGGGCTTTGTCCGGGCGGGGCTCGGGGCGGCGGTGGTACCCAGGATGGTCGCGGACCGCGCGGGCCCCGACCTGCGGGTGACCCCGCTGGCCCCGCCGGGGCTGCGGCGGACGATCGCCCTGGCGCACCGGAGCGATGTGGCGCCGCCCCGGGCGGCCCGGGAGCTTCAGCGGGTCCTGCTGTCCACGGTGTCGGACGGCGGGACGGCGGAGGACTGAAGGGGCGTCCGGTACGAACACGTCGTACGGGGCCGTACGGGCGCAACGGCGCCCGGGGAACCCTACGGTCCCCGGGGCCGCCCCGGTTCAGATCGCGTCGGCCAGCGAGAGCGCGTGGAGCTTGTCCGGCGGGCCCGGGCGGGCGTAGTACCAGCCCTGGGCGGTGTCGCAGCCCAGTTCGCGCAGCTGGTCGGCCTGGACCCCGGTCTCCACGCCCTCGACGGTGACGGCGAGTTCCAGGCTGTGCGCCAGGGAGACGATCCCTTCGACGATCTTCAGATCGACCGGGTCCACGGGCGCCTGCTGCATGCCCTTGGTGAAGGACCGGTCGAGCTTGAGCACGCTGACCGGCAGCCGCCGCAGATTGGCCAGATTCGAGTAGCCGGTGCCGAAGTCGTCGAGGGCGATGTCCACGCCCAGTTCGGCGAGTTGCCGCAGGGGCCTCAGCAGCCCCTCGTCGGCTCCTATCAACGCGGACTCGGTGACCTCCAGGCAGAGCGCGCCGGGCGCGAGCCCCGCACGTTCGAGTACGGCGACGGTGTCGGCGACCAGACCGGGGTGCTGGAGCTGGGTGGGCGAGAGGTTGACGTTGATCCGCAGCGGTACGCCGTCGGCGAGGTGCTCCTGCCAGTGGCATGCCTGGCGGACCGCCTCCTGGAGCACCCAGCGGCCCAGTGGCACGATCAGGCCGGTGTGCTCGGCGAGGGGGATGAACTGGTCGGGGCCGAGTACCCCGTGCTGGGGGTGGGACCAGCGGACCAGCGCCTCGGCGCCGTGCACCCGGCCGTCGCCCATGTGGACCAGCGGCTGGTACTCGATGAAGAACTCGCCGCGTTCCAGCGCCGCGGGCAGGGCCGTGGTCAGACCGTGCCGGGTGATCGCCCGCTGGTCCAGCTCCGGATCGGCCATCTCGAACCGGTTGCCGCCGCGCGCCTTGGCCCGGTACATGGTGATATCGGCGCTGCGCAGCACCTCGGCGGTGGTGCGCTCGCCCGCCGGGCCCTCCACGATGCCGATCGAACCCCGGACGGTGAACTCCCGGCCGTCGACCAGGATCGGGGTGCTCAGGGCGCCGAGGATCCGGGCGGCCAGCTCCCCGACCTCGTACTCGGTGTCGGGTCCGGTGGTGAGGGCGACGAACTCGTCGCCGCCGAGCCGGGCCACCATCTCGCCGGGCGCGGTGGCGCAGCTCTGGAGCCGGTCGGCGACCTCGACCAGGAGCCGGTCGCCGGTGGCGTGGCCGAGGCTGTCGTTGATGGCCTTGAAGCCGTCGAGGTCGAGATAGCAGAGCCCGAACCTGGCCTCGGTGGCGCCGGTCGCCCCGGCCACCGCCGGGGCGTTGCCCGGTCCGGTCCCGGCCAGGGCCTTCTCCAGCCGCTCGAAGAAGAGCGTACGGTTCGGCAGCCCGGTCAGCGCGTCGTGCGTGGCCTCGTACCGCAGCCGGAGGTTGAGCAGCCTGCGCTCGGTGGTGTCCTCCAGCAGCGCCAGCAGATACTGCGGCCTGCCCTCCGGGTCCCGCAGCAGGGACATGGTGAGATTGGTCCACAGGACGGTGCCGTCGTCGCGGAAGAACGGCTTCTCGACCCGGAAGTGCTCCCGCTCGCCGCGCTTCAGCTCCCGGTAGAGCTGGGCGACGTGCGGCCGGTCCTCGGGGTGGGTCCACTCGGCGATCTTCCGGCCCCGGACGTGGTGTTCGAGGCCGCCGAACATCCGGGTGAGGGTTTCGTTGACCTCCACCACCGTGCCGTCGAGTTCGGCGATGCCGATACCGATGGCGGCGCCCTCGAAGACGGCCCGCAGCCGGGTCTCGGTGGCGTGCAGGGCGTGCACCGCGTCGGTCCGGGCGGTCAGCGCCGAACGGGCCACCGCCTCCTGCTCGGTGAGGGTGCGGTCCCGCAGTCCGGCGGCGAATCCGGCGGCCACCGCGTGCTGGAGGCGGGTGCAGCGGGTCCGGCCGTCCTCGACGGTCAGCTCCTCGTCGCCCGCGTCTCCGCAGTACAGCACCAGATAGGCGTCGATCACGCCGAGGGTGCGGGTCAGCGCCTCGGGGTCGGTGAGATGGGCCTCGACCAGCGCCGCGCCGACCCCGTGGGCCGGGTTGGGGTCGAACGGCCGGGCGTGCAGCAGCCCGCGGAGTCCGCGGGCCAGCGGCAGCAGATGCTCCTCGACCTCGTTACGGGTCAGGGAGGTCGCCGTCACGGGGAAGACGGCACGGCTCCAGATGGTCGCGAAACGGCGGAGTCTGTCCTCAAGACCGTCCGGGTCCGCCGCGGGACCCGTCGCCTGCGACGGCGCCATCACGCCTTGCGCCCCACCCCTGCGTAGCTTGAGAAGGCATATGGGTCCTCCTGCTCGGCTGGGGCGTCCGGCCGCCAGCGCGGCGTGAACACCAGTCCGGGCTCGACCATCTCGTACCCCTCGAAGAACCGAGCGATGTGCTCTTGTGAACGCAATGTCAGTGGACTGCGGATGTCACGGTAGACCCCCAGAGCCCCATCCGTCTGCTCCTGGGACACCGGGACACCGTCATATGCCGCATGGGTGAGGACGATCAGGCTCTCCGGCGGCAGCGCCGCGCCCAACTCCCGTACCGCGCCGTACGGGTCGTCCGCGTCCTCGACGAAGGGAAGCACGCCGAGCAGCAGCAGCGCCACCGGGCCCGGCGCCGCGAGCAGTTCGGCGACCTCGGGAACGTCGAGGATCTGCCGGGGTCTGCGCAGGTCGGCGGCGGCCACGGCGATCCCGGGGTCGCCTTCGGCCACTTCCCGGCCATGGGCGACGGCGACCGGATCGTGGTCCAGGTGGACGACCCGGCTGCCGGGGTCCGCGGCCCGGGCGACCTGGTGGACATTGCCGTACGAGACGATCCCGCAGCCGATGTCGAGGAAACGGGTCACCCCCCGGCACGCGGCCCAGCCGACCGCGCGGCGCATGAACGCCCGGTCGGCCTGGACGGTCTTGGGCAGTCCGGGCAGATACTCCAGGGTCCGGCGGGCGGCGGCCCGGTCGGCGGCGAAGTTGTGGGATCCGCCCGCGTAGTAGTCGTACATCCGGGCCACACTCGGCATCGAGGTGTCGATGCCGGGCGGGGCCCAGGCAGCACGCTCCATCGATGTCTCCAACCGGGTTCGACCAGCGGCCGTGCGGTGTCTCCGGCCGTGTCCGCGGCCGGTGTTCGAGCCGAGGCTACTGATCGGCCGTCGTTTGGGCGAGTCCGAACGGCGATCCACGGGCCGTTCTTCGTCACACCCCGGGGGTACGGGGAGCGGTCCGGCGACCCGGCCGGAGGGCGCGGGCGGCGACGGTCCGGCGGCGCTCCGGGCGGTCCCGGCCGGTCCCCGCGGATCCGGCGGCCGGGTCCCGCGGGGCCCGATGGCCCTGCCCCACGGGCCGATCGCGATCCTGACACCCTCTTGACGCGTACCTCGTCGCCGCCCGGTCCGCGGTCGGCGCGCGGGCGGGGCGCGGGTGGGGCGCGGGGCCGCGGCGGAGGGCCCGGCGGACCCCGGTGACGAAATCCCTCCGGAGGATGCCCCGGGTGTCGTCGTTGTTGACGGCAACGACATCGGCGGGGTGGAGCCGGGCGCTCCCCCGGCACTGACCGGTCGGGCCCGGTCCGGCCCGCCGAGCGGAATCCCCGTGGCGGTGTCCGGCTGCCGGTGCGTCGCGGACCCCGACGCCCTCCGGGGCCGGTGACCACGAGGAGACGCACCGGACGGTGTACGACCCAGGGATCGGCGGCAGGGTCTGTACGCGGCCGGAAACGGAACCGGAGCCCGGGGCTTCGGATCCGGCGTCGCCGGGCCCCTCCCCCGCCGGTCCCGGCGTGACCGCGCCCGGCCGCCGCCCACCGGGGACGGCCGGGAACCGGACACGGCCCGAACCTCTGTACGAGGCGCCCGCCGTTCAGCGGTTGACCTGGCGCCCCTCGACGGAACCGCCCGGCCCGGCCGATCCCGGCGGAGCCGTATCCACGAGGGCGGGGCGCCCCCCGTCACACCGGTCTCGCCGTCCGGTGGCCCACCGGCCCGCCGGACCACCGGGCGAATCTTCGCTCCGTCGCCTTCGCAAACGGGCTCGACCCGGGCCGAGGCGGGTCCGCGCGGGACCACGAAGCAAGCCGCGACGGGTACGGCGGTGGACGCGGCGGCGGCTCCGGCAGAGCGGCCGGAGTACCCCGGAGCCGGGGCGTGATGCCCGGCGGCGCGCCGGATCCGTCCCCCGCCCGGCGGACACCGGTGACCCGTTCGCCCGGCACCGATCGCGGCCGGATGGGGGCACTCCTAGCGTTTCGGACATCGAGGGGCTTATCCGGTGTCACGTGGAAACAGCTTCCGCGGCGCTCCTCGGGGACCCGGAGGAATGACCATGCGCGCGATACGTGCCGCGACCGCCGCTCTGCTGGGAGCGTCCGTGCTGGCCCTGGCGGCCCCCGTCGCCCTGGCGGGCGGCAACGGCGGGGATCCCCTCTTCGCCGTCGCGCCTTCGACGGTCGCGCCCGGCGGACGGGTGGTGCTTTCGGCGAGCGGCTGCGCGTCCACGGCGACCGCGACGTCCGGGGTGTTCGACTCGGCGTCGATCCGCCCGGGCGGCTCCACGACGGTGACCGTGGACCGGGACGCCCGCCGAGGCGCCCAGTACTCGATCCGGTTCAGCTGCGGTGACGCGCAGCGGACCGTGATCCTGACGATCAGCGGGGGCACCGCGAGCCCGACCATCAGTACAACGGTCAGGCCACCGGCCGCGCCCTCCCCGACGGTGCCCGCGCCCCCGGCGCGCACCACGGCCCCGGCCCCGGCCCCGACGGCGACCGCGACGCGTACGGCCACCGCGACCGCCGCCGCCACCACCCCGCAGGGGGTCCGCGGCGGACTCGGCGGCAGCGTGACGGGCGGCGCGGGCCCGGTCGAGTTCGCGGCCGGGGCGGCGCTGGCCCTGGCGGCGGCGACCGCGACGGCGGTGGTTCTGCGCCGCCGGACGGGGGTGCGCCGCCACTGATCCGGCCGGGTGGGCCGCCGGTGGCGGTGAGGCCGAGCTTGTCCCAGGTGAGCGGATGTGTCCGGTAGTAGGCGTTGGACTGT